>NZ_CP049263.1:1500000-1800000 GCF_003048615.2 Campylobacter concisus | reverse complement strand
ACAATTTGCTTCATGTGAATATAAAGATGTTATGAGAAATATGACTATAACTAGGTGTTTCATATCGCATTTCACATATCATGTTAATTTAAAAGATAAAGATAAAAAGGGCTCATCTGTGTCCTTCTAGCTAGAAGATGATTTTATCAACCCTAGGGGTAACCCCTAGGTTGGTTTTAAGCTTTTTTAGTAGCTTCTCTCCAGTCGTCGCTTCCGCTTGTGCCTGCAGCTACGTGTTCCCAAACTATCTTTCTATAGTTCATTGAAACTTTGAAAAGCTCTGTTTTGTCGCTGTTTAGCTTGTCTTGAGCATTTGGACTTACTAGAGTGATATCTGTTATAGTTGCATCTTCTAGTTTTGTAGTGAAGAAGTGCTCAGCGCCACCGCTAGTTGATGTTCTGTACCAGTGGACCTCAACCTCTGGAAGTCTCTCGCCTTGAGTTAATGCGTTGTAAAGAAGTGGAACAGCTTTATTTAAAGATGTTGTAAAGCTAAATGGCTTATGTACTCTTTGTCCTGATGGTTGGCCACTTTGTGGATCTACTGGAACAGTTACGATGTGTGAAACCTCTTGTGCCATGATCTCATCTTCGTGACCTGACTGATAGCGATTGCCTATGCTAGCTTCTGTTGAAGCACCACTTGAAATAAGTCCTTGAGTAGAACCTTTCACTTTAATATACACTGGTTGTGACATATTTACTCCTATTAAAAAATTTGGTTATTTTAACTTTTATTAACTTTCTATTTTATTAAAAACATTACTTTTTTAACATATAGCTTTCAAGTGCTTTATGTAATAAATAATTAAACGCCTCTTTATCTTCTCTGGTGCTTTTTGTTACAGCACCAGAGAGATATTTGAAAAACGAATTATTCTCGACTATATCGTACATTTGGCTATATAGCTCCTTGCAAATAAGCTTAAGCAAAACAGCATTAACAAGTGTCGTGTTGTCGCTTAGAGGCAGCGTTTTTATAATAGTTTCCATATCTTTTGTATTTAATGTCCTGCTCTGCTCGCTTATAGGGCTCATGTTTGGCTGCACTTTTATGCTCTCAACCAAATTCATCAAAAGCTCATCCATGCTCTTTGCTGTTAGCATCCTTTGACTATTTATATCTTCTCCATCGAAATTTTGAGCGCTCTCATTTAAATTTAAAGGCACATCATTAACATTTTCATTTAAAGTGATATCTTTTTCTTCATCTATGAGAGAATTTATCTTTGGCTCTTCTTTAAAATCAACATTTGAGATTTTCCCAACTGGCTCAAATTCTTTATTATCAAGCTCATCAAAATTTTTGGTATTTTCTATGATCTTGTGAGCTTTGCCGACATATTCGTCTATCCTAGAAGGATCTATAAATATAAATTTAAGCTCTCCTATCCTAAAAATATCTCCTGGATTTATCACACTTTCATAATCATCAGGTAACTTCGAATAAGAATCACTATAAAATATCTCGCATCCTTCGTATCCACAAATGGTAAAAACACCCTCTTCAAAGCCTATATGAGCGTGCTTTGAAGCTATAGAGCCACTTGTATCGCTACACGGAAATTTAACCGTATCTAGCGAGCCTATGTCTCCACCGTTTTCATCAAAAATGACATACTGTGCCAAAAAGCTCGAAGCTTTATCGAAATTTTGTATAACCGCTGCTATTTCTTGCATATTTTTTCCTTAATAAAGCATCTTTCTTGGTAAATCAATAGTTGGTATGATATTCATAAGCTCTAAAAGCTCTCCGCCATTTGGAGTAACTTCAAAGCCAAAATATGACTCTTTTTTACCATCAAAGTTAAGCGTGCTAACGCCAATGCTACTGAAATTCGAAGCCTTTAAGAGCTTGTACCAGCCCCACTCACCATCAAAGCTGATCTCTTTTTTATCACTGCCTGCATTTGAAACTGCATTAAATTTAAACTGTGTTGAGATATCAAAGCTTTTACTTGAAACAAGTAAATTTGATGGGATCGTATGATCATACGCCAAAGAGTTATTTCCGTAGCCTATATTTATATGGCTGAAATTTGCCGATAGATCAACCGCTTTTAAGTTATAGTTTAGTTTTAGCTCGTCATTTGAATCAAGCATCAAATTTGAAATTCTATCGATATAAGCGATATTTTCAAGGAAACTTTTATTAAATCTTAGCTCTTTTGCATATTTTGGTCTTACTTTGTAGCCACTGCCAGTTTTGCTTAAAATTTGTTTTAGATATTTATCATAAAAGCTATTCCAAGTTCCGTCTTTGCCAAAAAATCTCTTAAATTCTTCGATACTAACGGCTTTTGCTGAGCTTTCATTAAATGGATAATAAGGTTTTATAAGGCTTTCAAAGTCATCAAGAACATCATCTTTATAAGCTGTTGCTAAAAGCGATGAAGCTCCGTTTTCTACCTGTTTCCAAGCAAGTTTTGATAGCTTTTGATAGTACTCATTTAGCTCATCTGGAAGCTTTTTAGCGTCATTGTTTAGCACGATAAACGGATCGTTTTCATTTTTTATGCCATTTATCGCATAAACGATCTTATCGTCACTGCTTTGAAGCATCTCAAAGTTATAGTCACTAACTTTTTTATAGACATTTGTGACGTCATTGCTGATAAGATCTAGCGATCCGTCAGAATTTAGCGCATGATAGTTTGTAAATTTAGTGCTAAAGTCTGTAAATACACGTTTTATCTCGCTTGAAGCAAACCCTAGAGAGTAGATGTATTTTAGTAAATTTTCATCATTTAAATTTGTATTTTGATTGGTTAGTTTTATAAGAGAATTTAGTGGGTTTTCTCTTTTTGACAAAATTTCAAGCTCATCTATGACCTCTTTTTTAGTAGCAAATTCATTTGGCTCGATTGCTCTTAAAATTTGGTTCCATTTATCAGCATAGTTTTGCAAGTAAAGCTCTACAACTGCGATGCTTAGCTCTTTTTTCTCATTTGAGCTGATATCTTTTAAAGATGAGTTGGTATCCATCAGCCATGACTCGATGCCTGCAGTCTCATCGATGTTTGAGCTAAGTTTTGCCAAGAAGTCTCTTAAATTTTCTTTTGTATAAATTTTATTAAATGGATTAAACGCCTCTTTTTCTTGAACTACTTGGTTTAAATTTTCAACCTCTTTTTTGATGTCATAGAATGATTTTTCATCTTTAAATGAGATAAACTCAAGTATCGAGTAGAGCCTTTTTGCTCTTTGAACAGGTGTTAGTTTAGTATTTGCAGCACTTTGGGCGCTCTGATCTGCTGAAATGCTTAAATTTTTAGCATTTAAAATGGCTTCGATGTGCGCTAAAAACTCATTTTTAGCAACACCATATTTTTCAAATTTATCCCAGTTTGCAGCTATCCAAATTTTAAATAGATCTACGTTTGTATAGTTTTTATCAAAAAGTGAATCATACATATAAAAGGCTTTTATAAGCTTATCTGGGTCACTCTCTGTTTTTAGGATATTTTCCATCTCAGTTAAAACTGTATTTTTGAAAAAATCAGCGCTAAGATCGTAATAAAGCGCTTTAACAGGCGCAAAACCTTTATAAGAGGTATCAAGAGTGATGTACTCAAATTTAGTATCACCGCTAAAGATCCTTGGATAGTCGTTTAGACTTTGTTTTAGCAGATTTAAAAGCTCGATCTTTTGTGTAGCGGTAAGATCTTTATACTTTTTACTATCAAGATAGTTAGAAATTTTATCTACATTGTTAGCCGCAATTTGCTCTTTTGTATTTTTGATATTTAAAATATAACTAGAGCCAAAATAAACCCCAACACAAAGTGCAGCCACTAGAGCGAAATTTACAAATTTAATAAATCTATTTTGAGCGCCAAATTTCGTTACATTTGCTTTAAAAGCGATCTCTTTTAAAAATGATTTTACAAAATAGCTTTGTTTGCTGTAATTATTTACCGCTCTAAGAAGTGGTTTTTTGATGCTATATTTATCACAAATTGTATTTGTAAGGTAATTTATAGGGATGTTTTCTTGATATGCACTTACAAAATAAACTCCATTTATAACAGATGTGTTTTTAAGATCATTTTGAGAGCTTAGCTTTGTAACAAAGTCTTTTACAAGCACGAAGAAATTTTCAAGCTGTTTTAAGAACAAATATGAGCGTTTTTTATCTTCTAGCATGTGCGAGATCGAGTTTTTGCTCATTAGGTGTTTAAATAGTGAGTCGCTTAAGCCCTTAAGCTCTGTCTCAAGTGTTTGAGCAGTGAAATTTGAGTCTAAATTTATACCAAGAGCTTTATTTGCCACGTCCTCATTAAATAATTTAAAATAATCACCCATACCATCTATAAGGTCAAGCTTGCTAAAGACCACGTAGATAGGAAATTTAATGCCAAGGTGCTTCTCGCAGTCATTTATCCTCTTTACCATATATCTTATAAGCTCATCAAAATACTCTTGAGTGCCTTCTAAGAATTTTTTAGTATCTATGATAAGTACGGCGCCACTTAGTCTTGAGTTAAAGTCATTTCTCTTTAAAAAGTGTAAAAACTCGTTCCAAACGCCTTTTTTAAGTAGATAGTCTCTGTTTTTCTCTACATCATCTTCAGGAAGCTCCTCTGTTGCAGTTGGCTGATAGAGGCTCTCTTGCGCAAAGTGAATGCCCTCAGTATCTAATAGTGCTCCAAATTTTGATACATAAAGGTTAAAATTTGTCGTACTTTGGTGTATCTTTTTATAAGTATCCAGGCTATCAGATAGAGGAAATTCGATATTTGAATAGTTTATAAAAGCACTTTTGCCAGCGCCCTCGTTGCCTATTATCATTATTAATGGCAATTTTTTGAAATTTATATCTTTTTTCCAAGTCGTTTTGGCGTCTTTTAGCGAAAGTAAGAAATTTCTCTTTGCCTTGCCAAAGCTATCCATTGACTCTTTTTTTATCTCTTTTAGTTTGTCGTTTTTCTCATCTTTGCGCGATGCAAAATAGTTCATCAGCGGTCTGAGCAAAACAAAAAACAATATAACTGCCCAAAAAGCAACTAGCACGCTAACTCGTGAGCTAACACTAGCAAAGCTGTATATATCGTTAAATGCTACAAGCGGGGCATAGAGCCAAAACAAAACACTAAGTGCGATAGAAGTTACTAAAACAACACTGTGTTTAAACCTAAAAAATGTGAAAAATCTGCGTAAGTAGTCGATAAATGCCATAGCTGCAAATCCTTTTACAAATAAATATATTTCTTTTATGTAATTATATCAGATTTTTTTGATTTTGGAGTTAAATTTTATGAACAAAGTCTAAATTTTATAAAATTTGACATTTTTTTATCATTTTTAAGCCTTGAACCAAAGCCAATTTGACTACTTGTATATTTTGACCCGAGCTTAAACTGCATTTTGTGAGAGTAATTTATCTTCAAATATAAATCAGAAACAAATTCATCATTAGTAAAATAAGAAAGAGTCTCTTGAAGCTCTTTAAATTTATCTTTTTTTGGGAAGAAATTCACAGCCTCTTCGTACTCTATGCCGTTTATAAATACTGCGATCTTGGTTTGTTTTTCAAAAAGCTTTTTGCCAAGGATGAAATTTTTACCAAGTGTCCTATTTTTATGGCCTAAAGAGTTTAAATTTGATGGTGCTATGAAAATTTGGTTTGGTAAATTTTCAAGTATAAAAAGCTTATCTTTTAGTCCAAAGTGGCTCTGAAGCGCAAATTCAACCTCTTTTTTTGGCCTTCTTTGGCTAACTGCGAGTGGCGAAAATGGCAGAAATTTCTTTGCCAGCTGCTTTTCTTTTATATTAAGCATATCAAGCAAGATCTTTGAAATTTTATCATCAAGCTCATCTTCAAAAGATCTTGCGTAATTTTTCAGACTAATGCTGTCAAAAAATAGCCAAAGCAAGTAGTTGTCAAAAAAATCAAAAAATAGTTCATAGCTATTGTCATTAGTCTTTGAAATTTTCTCTAAAATGTAGCTTGTTAGGTGCGAGCCGCTTCCTAAAAGACCCATAAAATTTACAATTATCTTTGTAAGCTCCTGCTCATCTAAGCTCTCGAGCTCTTTGATCGGGTAGGCAAAACTCGAGCTGTTTTTTAAAAATATCTCGCTCCTATCCCTATCTTTTAGGATGTTTTTTATAAGCTTAAAAAAAGAAGCTTGGCTTATCTCTTCGCTCATACTAGCTCTTTCGTGCCGCTTAAAAACCCATAATCAAATAAAATTTTACTCTTTACGCACTTTATCTTAAGCTCGCAAAATGAGTTAATAGAAGCAAATTTTGATAAAAACTTAGCCAAATTTATACCTAAAACATAGACATTTCCAAGACTTTCAAATTCGCTCTCATCTATATAAAATATACATAGCACTCCTCTTTTTGCAAAGCCGCCATCGACCCTGTGGATCTGTTTTGTTTTTATCTCATGAAGCGAGCTAGAAAATTTCTTCAAAAACTCATCATCAGGTAGCATAAAGGCATTAAGCAGTGCCAAAAAAGAGCCCTTGTTTAGTATGCTTTGATAGCTAAATGACAAGATACTAACTAGCCTCCAGAGTAAATTTCCATCTACATTTACACGTTTTACGCTAGTTGGGATAGTTAAATTTTTGGTCACTACGCCTTGGTGATTTTGGATTTTGTTTATCTCGCCAAGTTTTAGACTAGTTGGCAGGTCGCCGTTGCAACAAAGCGTCTCGATGCTCACGGTCTGCTCTTTAGCGTCATTTTTAAAAAATGAAATTTCTTTGTAAGAGTTTAGCTTCATATCTATTTTGTTACTTACAAAGTAATAATCCTTTGATCTTTGGCTATTTAGAAACTCAAACCTCTCAAAGCTTTTGTAGTTTTTAAGTATCCTTTTTTCATTATTGCTGCTGTGAGCGACGACCTTTGTGATAGAGACTATCTCGTAAGCGTTTATGTTTGAGCGGTCTATGAAAATTCTATACTCGCTTCGTTTGTTGTTATTTTGTATAGGCTCAGCGCCTTTGGCAAACAAATTTATCGCTGGTGTGGCAAAGAGAGAGAAGTACTCTAGCCTTGGCACATAACCATTTGGCATATCTTTTGAAAAGACAAATTTGATGTTAAAGCTTTTTGCGTCAAATCTTTTTAAAAAACCAAGTCCGTTTATACGGATGAAATTTAGTTTAGATGAAAAATACGAAAGCTCTTTTATAAGCTCAAATGCCTCAAAACCAAACTCATCGCTATTTATCAAAGCTTCATCAAATTCGTCTAAGCTAAGCTTATCAGCTCCAAGTTTTATCTCCTCATCGCTATCTTCAAAGCTTATTACTATAAATTTCAAGTAGTTTTTTAGCCACATCAAAAGAGTTGAAGAGAAGTATATGTTATCGCCAAGATATAAATTTAAAAAGTCTATATCAAGCTCTTTGGCGCTAAGTTCATCTTTGGTGATAGATATGTTTAAATTTAAAAGATAGTCACTTTTGTTGTTTAACATGAAAGCTTTTGATATCTTTAATGGAAGCAAATTTACATCATATATCGTCTGGAATTTACAAGCTACACCGTTTATTGGCTTTGACTCTATGATGCTGCCTTTTGGTATAAATTCTTTTTTTTCTGAAAAGTCATCTCTTAGAGCAAATTCTTGCATGCAAACCGAGGGAAAAGGATTTGTGTAGCTTGGCATTAAGATATTTATCAAAGACTCGGCTATTAATGGGATATTTTCATCTAGCTCTTGTCTAATCCTTGATGTCAAAATAGCCATATTTTCTATGATACTCTCAACATCAGGATCTTTGCTCTTAGTATCTAAAAATGGTGCAACCTTTGGGAAATTCTTTATAAAAAGTGCTCTTGTTTCATCAAGATACGCCATCTCTTTTTGAAAATAAGCTAAATTATTTTCATTATAATCCATTATAAAATCTCACAATATCTATTGTTTTTAAAAATAACCTTTAGCAAATACTCTTTGAAATTGTCGTTTTTATGCTTATAGTTTATGTTAAAGATGATACGCCAAGGCTTTAGCGAGTCATCATAGCCGATAGAAGTTATCTCTATTCTATTTTCGTTTGAGGTGATTAGTTCATATATCGCCATGCCAAGTCTATGGCCAAGCTCGTTTATCTCGACCCCGACCGACCAAAGATCGATGATACTATCATTTAAACGGCCGTAGTTTCCAAGCCTTGAGTTTAAGATAGTATCGATGTGATCTTTGATGTCGCTGTCTAGATCTTTGAAGTAGGGACGAAATTTTGACTCATCACTAAATTCATATAAAATTTTATCTATCAGCGACATACTTAAATTTACTCTTTATCCAGCTTACCAACCAAAGAAAGCTCGAAATTTGCCCCCATAAATTTAAAGTGAGGTCTAGCTAGAAGCTCTATCTTGTACCAGCCTGGCTCGCCAGCTATATCGCTAACGATAACTTTTGCGCTTCTAAATGGCCTTCTGCTTCTTACATCAGCTGGTGGATTTTCTTGGTCTGAGATGTACTGTCTTAGCCACTCATTTAAGCCACGTTCAACGTCACTGCGCTCTTTCCAAGTACCGATCTCTTCTCTTTGAAGTACTTTTAGATAGTGAGCCAAACGAGAGATCAAAAATACATATGGAAGCTGTGTGCCAAGTCTGAAATTTGTCTCGGCAGCTTTGCCTTCTGGAGTATTTGGGAAAACTTTAGGTTTTAGCACTGAGTTTGCAGAGAAAAATGCTGCGTTGTTGCTATCACGTCTTAGCGTAAGTGTGATAAAGCCATTTTCTGCAAGCTCAAATTCTCTTCTATCTGTGATCAAAACTTCGGTTGGAATTTTTGTCTGAACGCTTCCGTAGTTTTCATAAGTGTAAGTTGGTAGGTCTTTTACAGCACCACCACCTTTTGGCCCGATGATATTTCCGCACCATCTATAGTCCGCAAAACTCTCTGTAAGTCTTGTAGCAAACGCATAAGCGCCGTTGCCCCATAGCATATCATCGTGCTTATCAACGCTTTCGCGGTAGTTAAAGCTTTTTATAGGGTTATCTTCTGGGATATATGGAGATCTAGTAAGAAATCTATTTACCATACAACCTGTATATTTTGCATCTTCGTTCTCTCTAAAAGTTCTCCATCTTGTGTATTGAGGACCTTCAAGTAGGCTCTTTAGATCTTTTATGTTTTCAAGTTCGCCAAAGTTATCAAGTCCAAAGAATTTAGAAGATAGCGAAGTTAGAAGCGGAGAGTGGCTCATCGCTGCAATTGATGACATTTTGTTTAAGAAAGTCATGTCTTGATTTGACTTATCTAGCTCGTAGTCAGCAACTATCGCGCCAACTGGCTCACCACCAAATTGACCATATTCAGCTGAGTAAATTTGCTTATAAAGTGTGCTTTGAGTTATATCTAGATTGTTTTCAAAGTCATCTAAAATTTCTTCTTTTGTAGCGTCTAAAAGGTCGATCTTTACGTTTTCGTTGAAATTTGTTCTCTCAACCAAAAATCTAATGCCACGCCAAGTAGACTCTAGCTCTTGGAAAGATTTGTTGTGTAAAATTTCATCCATCTGAGCTGATAAAAGCGTGTCTATATGAGCTATCATCTCATCAAGTGCAAGCTTGTTTATCTTCTCTTCAGCATTGTTTGTTGTGATGATATTTGAGATAAACTCGGCAACTCCTTGCTTTACTACGCTATAACTTTCATCATCTTTTGTATATTTGCTCCTTTGCATTATGCTTTCAATGATAGGAGTTTTTACTTTAGTTTCAGACATTTTTATTCCTTATCTTTTTCGTCTTTAAGCTCTAAAAGAAGCTGTTTTCTACTATCTTCATCCTTAATAGCCTCTAAAACCGCTTTTCTAAAATCAGGCATATTGCCCATAGGTCCTTTTAACGCAACTAAAGCTTTTCTAAGCTGCAATAGCTTTTTTAGCTCAGGGACTTGGTTGATGATATTGTCTGGATTGAAGTCTTGAATGCTTTCAAAATTTAGATCGATATTTAGATCTTCGCTACCAGAATTTAGTCTATTTTTCACTGAAAATTCAGTATGAATGTCTAAACTTTTCATAACTTGATCGAAATTTATCTTATTTATAGAGACAACTTCGCGATCTTCAAGTGGAGTTTGGTTTTCACCAGTTAAATTTGAAACTACCATCAGCTTTAATGGAAGCTCAACGTCTGCTTCTTGGTTGTTTGTTTTGGTTCTATAAACAATGTTTATACGTTCTTTTGGTGGGATTGAATTCTCTGCCATAATAACATCCTTTTTTTGAGTAAATGATTTAAGAATTATAATTAAATAAAATTAAAGAAGTTTTAAAAAAACATATTTTATCACAAAAATGTTTTTGCCTTTATATAAATATCTGACAAATAATCCTTAAGCTCGGTGTTTTCTATAAATTTAACTATTTGCGAATATACAACTTTTGCGTTGTTGTCCATGCCTTGGCTTGTAAAAATTTTGGAAAGCTCTAACAAAAAGCTAAGCTCACTTTGCGAATTTGTTGTATATTTGCTTCTATCAAGGGCTTTTATCAGCTCTTCAAAGCTCATATCTTTTTTCATTTCATCACTAGAGATAAAATTTGTACTCTCTTTTTTACTAAAAAATTTAGCACTCTCTTCGCTGAAAAATGCCTCTTCACTTTGAAATTTAAGCTTTTTCATATCTGAAAATTTTTCTATGAAATTTAAAGTCATATTAGAAACTAGTTCGCTTTGCTCGCTTAGTCCAGATGATCTTAAAAACTCACAAAATATCCTAACGCCATCTATCCAAAATGGATTAAGAGCTAAATTTCTTATAAATTTCTCTAAATTACCAAGGTTTGCTTCTTTCATATTTTTAAAAAGTAAGATCAAATTTTCATCAGGATAGCGTATCTGCGTCACTTGCTCGCTGCTAACTGGCAAAGCCTTGATCCTGCCCCACATCGCCTCAAAAATAAGCGAGTAAGCGGTCAAATTTTTTATATCATTTTTTAAAAGCGAGATGGATAAATTTACAAAATACTCCCTAAACTCTCTATCGCTAAATGTGCTAATATCACTACTGCCAAAAGAGACACTTTGTGAGTAGCTTGGTTCTGCCTTTTGCGGCTGCTGCTTTGGCTCCTCTACTCTTTGAGCTTGCTCATTTTTCTCTTCTATATAAAGCGTGTCAAAGTGCGTGCTAAGCTCACGTGAGAGCTCAGGCACAAGCTCATTAAAAGCTCTTGCGTCCGCTTCGTCTAAATTTATACCGTCCCTATGAGCTTGCGTAAAAAGCTCTATCGTTTGGGCAAATATCTTTTTTTTAGCAGGCACTTGCTTTTCATTTTTTGCTAATAAATTTGGCTCTTGTTTTATAGTAGTTAGGAAAAATGAAAAAGCACTGATTAATCTTTTAAAAGCGTCTTTGTCGTTTAAATTTATAGCAGAGATCGCTAAGAAATTCAAAAGCTTTACATCGAGGCTAAATTCGCTTAATGCCTTTAAAGACGAGCTATAAACAAAGTCCCATTTTATCGTATCATGAGTCAAAGTCTTATACTTTGACATCTCGTCTATAAGGCTGATGTAGAGTTCTTTTTCTGAAAAGTTTTCGTTAAATTTGTTGAAAAACTTATCTTGCACTTACTTTTTGTCCATAAAATTTTCTATCTTATTATTTAAGACACTGTCGTTTTTAACGTTGTTTTGATCCATCGAGTAGGTGCTATATAAAAACGCAGCTGCAATCGCTATAAGCGCTATAAGGATAAAATAAAATTTCAAATGTCTTAGTGAAAATATCTCAAAAAAGCTTCTCTTTTTAGTTTTTAAATAGCTCTTTTCAAATACATTTTCATCAGCCTTTATAAGTGGCGAAACGGCTGAGGCTATATTTTCACAAAGGTATGAAATTTTCTCATTGCAATCTTCCTGCGCTTCGTACTTGCCCTTGTAGCCAAGCACCAAACAAGCGTAGATAAACTCTAAAAAGTCCTTGTTTTTGCCAACGTTTTCAAACCATTTATCCATGATGCCAAAGAATTTGTTGCCACCTAAATTTTCGTTGAAAAATCTTGTTGTTAAGGTGTTGTTCGCCCAAAAACTGTTCATAAAAATTTCATTTTTAAGCAAGCTCTCATCGATGAAAACGCAAAGGCAATATCTAAGCCTAATGATGTCATCCTCTTCATAAATGCCCAAATTTGAGATCTTTGAAGTGGTGCTTAATATATCATTTATCAGCTTTTCACGTAAATTTTGCATCTCACTTTGTGAAAAATTTTGCAGTTTTGATACTCTGTTTGCCAAAAGAAGTAGTGGTAGCACATGATCTAGGGCAGGATTTGCGCCAAGTCCTAGAAGCTTTGTCTGGCTTAAAACTGAAATGTCATTTTGATTTTCACTCATTTTTTATCCTTATAATAAAGCCCACATCTTAATGTCAGCGTTTGATAAATTTGCTGTTATATAGACGCTAATAACGCTTTGATTTGCGAAGCTTTTGAAAATTTCATCTTTTTTATCGATCTTGTAGTAGATATAGTCATTTAGCTTTGGCAATGTACTAGGTATAGCTGAAATTTGCTCTACGTTTATGCCGCGAAGCTGCGATGATACGATACTTTTGATGTTTGATTGGGTGTGGATTTTGCACTGCTCTTTGAAATTTTTAAGCAGGTACTCATTTTTTGTATCGCTATGGATAGCAAAGTAAATTTCTGAGTTTTCTATGATGCTTGGGTTATCAAAGACGCAGTCAAAAAAGCCGTGATTGTTTTTAACAATCTGCGCCATGACGTATTTTGGCGACAAGATATGCGAGAACAAAAGCCTAAGATTGTTTATTAACGGTACGAAAGTTTGACTTAAGTTGTTGTGATCATAAGCTATAAATTCGCTAAAACTATCATCGTGACTTAGGGCTAGCAGATCAGCTTGAAAATCAACTAGCTTTTCATATAGATACTCTGGATGAATTTTGTCTCTTTTGAAAAGATATGAGAATATCAAGTGCCATTTTTTCAACATATTTAGCGTCAAATATGTTGAAATATCAAGCCTATTTTTCGCCTGATCTATACCGCCTAAAAGCCCAGTATAGCTCTCTTGGTGCTGCTTTGTAGCAAAGCTAAACTCATCTATAAAGCTAGTGATGAAAAAATTTTTACTGATATCGATGCAAGTTGGGATAAATTTCTCATCAAGCGTTATTTGCTTGTTTAGATCTATGTTTTTTATCCTACAAATAGGCACGCTAAGCTCATAAGGCGTCTTTGAGCCAAGCACTCCTAGGGCCGATCTTTGGCTTGCTAGGATCAAATTTTCTTTATCCTGCGTAAAAGCAGACGAAAGCTCAAAGTCGTCTTTGTCATCTAGCTCGTTCAAAATATCGTTGTTAGCTTCATCATGCACTCTTGAGCTAATGAGCGCTTGTTTAGCTGTAAATTTTAGGTTTGGCAGGTTGTTTTGCAAGCTAACATCAACAAGCCCTGAGCTAACTGGTAGCTTTAGTACAATGACGGCAGAATTTAGCTCGCTAGGGCTTATCTCAAGAGGCTCTGGTAGGTCGTCTTGATCTGGGGCGTTAAATATCGTACCATCTTGCGAGATACAAGAAATTTTATTTAGCCCTATCTTGCCTTGAAGCAAAAGCTCGCTTGAGATCTCAAGCTCCAAAACTCCATACAAATTTGAAAAAGACGAGACGGTTTTTAGGTTTAAATTTCTCTCAAAATACCTCTCTTGCTGCTCGAAATGAACCTTATCAACGTTCATCCCGTTGTACCAGACAACTTTTAGTTTATCAGACATTTTATTTGCTTGCTTGGATCTTAGAGCTGCTAGCGTCTATGGTATTTACGCCATTTTTAGTTATCTCAAAAACTATATTTTTCTCTTTTGCTTCTTTTGTTGATTTGTAAGCTTTGATATTTGTCTTGCTTTGATCAGCATAAAGCACCAAAATGCCTACGTATGGCACTTCGTCTGGATCGACATTTGTAAAAGCGTATCTGTTTGTGTTTGGCTGAATTTGCGTTTTTATCGAGTCTATCTTATCTTGACCAAGTATGTCGCCATTTTTCTCAGCTAGATCAACTATGCTAGCTTGCTGAAATTTTGCCACATCTTTCAGCTTGTAAGCAATGATAGTCACTGGCACGTTGTCACCGTGGTAGTTTAAGTTTGAATTTGGAGTGTTGCTTATGATAAGATCTTTTGCACATCCTGCGATAAATAGCATAAAAATTAAAGAACAAAGAAATTTAAACGTTTTCTTCATGGTTTCCTTTACCTCACGTTAATAATATTATTTTTATGTAATTCTATCTAAAATTATTTTAGAAGAAACTTATTTTAAAATCAATGTTCTTAAATAAAACTTTAATGAGCGTTAATCAATCCTTTATATTATGCTCTTTGGCATAGCTTAATATCTTTTGCCTAAGATCTTCTGGGAAGCTATCTCTATACATCACTGGTGTTAGAGGATTTAGCTTTTTATCTAATTTACCAGCCTCATATAGTCTTGTTAGCTCTTCTGGTGTGTTGTAGTATGGTGCATTTGGATATCCCTCTGGTGGGGTTAGGGACATTATTTTAGCTTCTAGGAGGGTGGAGTCGATGTAGAGATCTATATCTCTATCTTCGTAATTAGCAGGATAGCCTTTTTCAGAAAAAATCTCTGCATATTCTGGCAGTTCTTTTTTAACATAAGAGATAAATTCCTCCCTTGTAGTCTCGTTTGCGTCAAGATCTCTAGGGTCTAGTAGTTTGCCTTTGTCTTCTACAAGCTCTCTTAAAACTCTATGCATTGAACCTGTAGGGTTAATCACTACACCGTTTCTATTAAAATCCATCACGAAATAGCTTCCTACTATCTCATCCAGATAAGGTATCATTCCATATTCATCTAGTGGGGGATTTTTAGCTAGTTTTCTAAACTCTTCTGCCATTTGTAAATTTTTGTTTAAGCCTACATTATAAGGAGAGCGTTCAAATAAATCACCTAAAAATTTTAAAGCTTTTACTACTCCTAACTGGGCTGCTAAAAAAATTCTTTGAAATCCTCTTGCTTTAAAACCTGCTTCATTTCCATATGAAAACCCCATAGGATTTCCAAGTATGCCAGCACACATTCCCCACTCTGCTGAAAAGAGCATTGATTTTAATGTCCCTTTATGGGCATTTACTTCATCATAAATTTCAGTGTATTCTGGCTTTGTTAGTTTGCCATTGCTATCCACTCTACCTATGGCATCATCTGGTATATCTATCATAGTGCATTTTAGATTGCTTCTTTTTACTAGATAGATATATCTATCTCTCTTATCTTTTAAACTTTCATAGTAGGCTTTTTCTGTTTTAGTCCAAGGTGATAGTTTGTTTGAGCTTGCTTTATAACTAATATCTAGCCATGGTTTAAATGATAGATAATCTGTTTGACCTAGAGAGTTTGGTTTAGGGTTATAGTATAGTGGTTTATAGTTTTTATATGGAGATGAGTCTAGGATGGAGCGGGCTTCAAGGAGCATTTTAGATTTTTCTTCAAAATACTTTGTAGTATTGTCATCTTTAGTTTTAGACACAATTAAATTTGTATTTTTGTCAAACCAAACCTCTTCTCCATTCGGAGCTATAACCGTATATGTATTACTATTACTCATTAAATTTCCTTTATTCATTGTTTTTTCTTTATTGATAAACAGCGCCAAGGCTATTACCATTAAGATAGCTAAAGTTATAAATATTATCTTCTTCATATCTTATCCTATATAAAGACCATCTTCCATTACTATGGTGGTAGCTAGACGACCGACAAGTCTTGGGGGTATCGTTTCTTTAGTTCTTTTTCCGTGTTCTATCTTACACCCCACATATATACCCTTGATGTTATTGTTTCCTATAATATCAAGAGCCTCTACAAGCTCTCTTGAGAGGTTGTGATGAGTATTGCCATAGTTTGTATTAAAAATTCCTAGTCTAAGCATATATATAATCTTTGCAGCTTCTTGATAGGCATCTATTGGATATTTTGGTTTGCCTGCTGCTTTATTTGGCAATGCATTATCCTTATAATTATTATATATCTCATCTTCCTCTCTAACATCCAAATTTAGCTCCCTTATCTCTACATCAGATTCAGTGTATCTACTTCTAGCATAGTTAAAATACCTTGCATCTATCTCATTGCCAGCTCCTCTTAGCTCATCTAAGCATAGATAGGCACTAAGGTTATTTAGTGCTAGTTTAGAGGCTAGGTTAAAAGATAGTTTGTTTTTCTTATGGTCTATGTCATAGTATATAAATGAGTTATAGTCTAGTCCTCCACTACTTATATTAGCTCCTAGAAATAGTCTATTTAAATTTAGGCTTATATAGTTTTGATAGATCATTACTGGATAGTAGCAATAGCTATTTGTACTATTTTTATCATAGGCTTCTTTTATAGACATAGGTTTATATGAGATATTATTTAGTGCATATGCTTCATTAAATTTATATGTATATCTTGTGTGCATTATTTCGTTGTAGTTTTTATAAGGCTCTTTTTTATTAAGAGTCTTTTTATTTGATTTTATACTTAATCCTTTATATTATGCTCTTTGGCATAGCTTAATATCTTTTGCCTAAGATCTTCTGGGAAGCTATCTCTATACATCACTGGTGTTAGAGGATTTAGCTTTTTATCTAATTTACCAGCCTCATATAGTCTTGTTAGCTCTTCTGGTGTGTTGTAGTATGGTGCATTTGGATATCCCTCTGGTGGGGTTAGGGACATTATTTTAGCTTCTAGGAGGGTGGAGTCGATGTAGAGATCTATATCTCTATCTTCGTAATTAGCAGGATAGCCTTTTTCAGAAAAAATCTCTGCATATTCTGGCAGTTCTTTTTTAACATAAGAGATAAATTCCTCCCTTGTAGTCTCGTTTGCGTCAAGGTCTCTAGGGTCTAGTAGTTTGCCTTTATCTTCAACAAGCTCTCTTAAAACTCTATGCATTGAACCAGTAGGGTTAATCACTATCCCATTTCTATTAAAATCCATCACGAAATAGCTTCCTACTATCTCATCAAGATAAGGCATCATTCCATATTCATCTAGTGGAGGATTTTTAGATAATCTTCTAAATTCTTCAGCCATTTGTAAATTTTTGTTTAGACCTACTAAATATGTAGAGTGTTTAAATAAATCAGCTAATGCCTCCAAGGCTCCGTCTTGACCAAGCTGGGCTGATAGAAACATTGATTGATATGCTCTTGCTTTAAATCCTGCATAACCTAATCCAACACCTCCTACAAATCCAGTAACGTCTCCTAGTATTCCAGCACATATATTCCACTCTGCTGCAAATAGTTCTGATTTTAATGTACCTTTGTGGGCATTTACTTCATCATAAATTTCAGCATATTCTGGCTTTGTTAGTTTGCCATTACTATCTACTCTACCTATTGCATCTTCTGGTATATCTATCATGGTGCATTTTAGATTACTTCTTTTTACTAGATAGATATATCTATCTCTTTTATCTTTTAAGCTTTCATAGTAGGCTTTTTCTGTTTTAGTCCAAGGTGATAGTTTGTTTGAGCTTGCTTTATAACTAATATCTAGCCATGGTTTAAATGATAGATAATCTGTTTGACCTAGAGAGTTTGGTTTAGGGTTATAGTATAGTGGTTTATAGTTTTTATATGGAGATGAGTCTAGGATGGAGCGGGCTTCAAGGAGCATTTTAGATTTTTCTTCAAAATACTTTGTAGTATTGTCATCTTTAGTTTTAGACACAATTAAATTTGTATTTTTGTCAAACCAAACCTCTTCTCCATTCGGAGCTATAACCGTATATGTATTACTATTACTCATTAAATTTCCTTTATTCATTGTTTTTTCTTTATTGATAAACAGCGCCAAGGCTATTACCATTAAGATAGCTAAAGTTATAAATATTATCTTCTTCATATCTTATCCTATATAAAGACCATCTTCCATTACTATGGTGGTAGCTAGACGACCGACAAGTCTTGGGGGTATCGTTTCTTTAGTTCTTTTTCCGTGTTCTATCTTACACCCCACATATATACCCTTGATGTTATTGTTTCCTATAATATCAAGAGCCTCTACAAGCTCTCTTGAGAGGTTGTGATGAGTATTGCCATAGTTTGTATTAAAAATTCCTAGTCTAAGCATATATATAATCTTTGCAGCTTCTTGATAGGCATCTATTGGATATTTTGGTTTGCCTGCTGCTTTATTTGGCAATGCATTATCCTTATAATTATTATATATCTCATCTTCCTCTCTAACATCCAAATTTAGCTCCCTTATCTCTACATCAGATTCAGTGTATCTACTTCTAGCATAGTTAAAATACCTTGCATCTATCTCATTGCCAGCTCCTCTTAGCTCATCTAAGCATAGATAGGCACTAAGGTTATTTAGTGCTAGTTTAGAGGCTAGGTTAAAAGATAGTTTGTTTTTCTTATGGTCTATGTCATAGTATATAAATGAGTTATAGTCTAGTCCTCCACTACTTATATTAGCTCCTAGAAATAGTCTATTTAAATTTAGGCTTATATAGTTTTGATAGATCATTACTGGATAGTAGCAATAGCTATTTGTACTATTTTTATCATAGGCTTCTTTTATAGACATAGGTTTATATGAGATATTATTTAGTGCATATGCTTCATTAAATTTATATGTATATCTTGTATGCATTATCTCGTTATAGTTCTCTTCTAGCTTTTCGTATGAGGTTTTCCAGAGTTCTAATGCACCACTAACCATAGAAGCACCTATACTCTTACCTAAAGATCCTGCATAATCTTTTATTAGCCTCTTTATCTCTTGAAAATCTGTATAGCTAAACCTATGAGTATATCTCATAAAGGTATATGTTGTGATCTCTGTATAGGTTATACTTAGTTTATAATACTCCATTGCCATATGAAGCCTAAATGCATTTGATGCTTGAATGATTAGATTAAGCTTTGAATGTTGTAAAACTACACTTGTAGTTTTTAGACTTGTTATTAGTAAGATATATCGATCTATCTCTTTAGTCTTTCTTGCACCAAGTAGGCTTTTTACTAAATTTAATACCCCAAGCTCATCAAGAAATGTTTCTCTTAGTGCCTTTGCATCTTTATTAAATATATAAGAACCAAGTGATTCATATATCTTAGATATGCCATCTTCGCCAACAAATTTTGCTAGTGGAAATACCTCTTCTATAGTAGTTTTTACTAATAACGAGGTTACCTCTTTATTTATATCTCTATCATTGCTATATGCTATATCTTTTAAATTTATAGCCTCTTTTAGAGTGTTTTTATTCTTAGCAGCTATAGCCTCTTTTATAGTAGCTTCATCTTTTTTATAGTTTTCATCTATCTTATCAGCTTGTTCTATAAGAAGTTTCATTAGATCTTTTTGCAAAGGATCTTTAATATCTGCATTTTTACCAACTTCATTTTCTGCTAAAAGCTCTTCAACGCTAACTACATCCTTGTTATTTACTCCATCCATATATTTAGAAATTTCTTCTATACATAGATACTCGCCACTTTTTAGACCACTATTTTTTACTGAGTCTTTATAAAAAAATAGCTTTAAATCTCTATCAAAAACTCTTATTATAGAGTTTGAGTGTAGGGCTTTTATTTCATCATCTTCTATTACTATATATTCATCACCATCTTTAATGCTTTTCTTTATCATTTTTTTTGAATAGCTTTTAGTCATTATAAAGTAAGCCACACTAAGAGATAGTGCTTCTATGAAAGAGTAGCGTTTTGGGAGGGTTTGTATTATACGTTGCATTTGTGATTGGTATTCATCTGCGGTTGATGAGCCATTTTTTATATCATCTATGATTTGGCTTGAGATACTACTATTGTTATATGCTTCAGTCTCTCTTCTGTTTAAAGTGTTTTCATTTACCTTGTCAAACACTGCTTTAAAAGAGAGAGTTACCTTTTTCATATACTCTTCTTCGCTTTTTTTGATCTTCTCCATATCATTTGGTTGCTTAGTATAAGCATTTACATGAGAGAAATTTGTCTTAAATAACTCTTCGTATTTGGTGTAATTATCAAGATAGTTAGTGTCATCTTGATAGGCGATCTCTTTAAATTCTTCCCTCTTTTGCTCTATGTTGTCTATATATTTTTTATCTATCCTTGCAAATGGAGATAAATTTAAGACAAGGGTTGATTTTTGGTTGTCTTTATTTATATCTATACTATATTTGCTATAGTCTTTAACAGGCTCTAGGGTCTTTATATCGGTGAATTTTTGTTTTACTAGGTTGGATTTGTTGGGTCTATTTAGCTCGTCTTCTATCACTTGATCTAGGCATTTACTTATAACTTCTTCTCTTAGCCCTGCACTTGATCTAAAAGGTGAGTTTGATAGCACAACATAGTTTTTATTTAAATTTGAAAAATCTTTGCTGTTCATCTCATCGTTTGCAGATGTGCCATTTTTATTGGACTTGTTCGCTATTAGATTGGCTAGTTTTATAGAGTTGAAATTTGAAGCACAGATAAAATTCAAATTTGCATTTAGTCCTTTTATTTGATCCTTTAGTCTTTTAAAGAGCGTATCATCACTAGAGCCAAAGCCTAAGTTTTTATTTACTATATCATAAGAGCAAACATCCTTTGTATGATCAAACACCGATAGATCATCTAAATGACCAAATACACTATATCCCTCATCTGCGTTACAATTAACCTCATTTAGGTTATTGTCGTCTCTAAAGTAGATATAGTCTAAGTTTAGGTGGGTAAAGTCTATAAAAAAGCCAGAGTTAGAAGATTTATCTTGTTTAAATACTAATACATTGCAACTTGAGTTTATATTTAGAGTATTTATAATAGAAGCAAATCTAGATGTGAAAAAGCTAAGGATAGGTAAGGTTACACCATAAAGAGATCTATTACTTTGATGCTCAACCATCTTGTAGGTTAATTTACTAAGCTCATAGAATAAAAAGCATCCGTTTGCCTTTTTAAGTGCAGCCTTTGGGTCACTTAGATCAACTATGCTTAATATAAAAAGAAATATTTGCTTTAGTAAAAACTCTCCACTTTCTTTATTTAGCTCATTTAAATTCTTATCTAACTCTCTAAAACACTCTTCAATGCTTTTTTCAAATTTAGCTCCATCTAGTCCTTCGCTAGATATCAAAGAGCTAGCATCGCTTAGTAGATCATTTTTTAAGGTATTTAAGCACTCTTTTACGATATCTTTGGCGTCATCATAGTTGGATACTATGACCTCAAACATATCATAAAAGCTTATAGCTTCTGTCTTTGTTTCACCCATGTTTTTTAGCAAATTTCTCTCGTGCTCATCCTGAGCAGCTTCAAGTTCAGCTTCATATCTTGCTTTACTTTTTATGGGGCTTATCTTCTCTTTTAAATTTGCAAAAAACTTGTCAACCGCACTCTTTTTATGGACGATCTTTACTGGTATATCTCTATATTCAAATTCTCTTATTCTATTTAGCTTACTATCAGTAAAGCTCTCTTTATCTATATAAAAGTCAGATACGATCGATACATCTTTTTTATCTCTCTTCTTAGAAAATATTAGATTAGATATGATCTCATTAGCTATGCCGTTAGAGTATGATGTGAGAGAATTTAGGCTAGACGTATAAAGCGTCACACTCTTTGCATCAGCCATATACTCTTTCATCTTTTTTAATGTCTCTTCGCAAGAGTAGGTTATTTTTATTTCGTTGTTTTGCATATTAAGCCACCACTACTGTTTTTGTTGTATTTATATCATCATTATATTTGCTATCAAGTCCACAAGCAAATTTTATATCCACCGTCTTAGCCTTGCTTGGCGTGACATAGATAAGATTACTCTCATCGCTTATATCATCCACAAACTGAAAAAATCCTACACCACTTTTTGGAAGTGTTATATTTTTGTAAATAGATTCTATATATTTAGGTGTTATAAAGATGAAATTCTTATCCATGAGCGAGTATTTGAAGTTAAATGACGAGATACTAAATTTATCCTCTCTAAAGCGAGAGCTTAGATGTTCTTTTAGCTTCTTATCTTTTACATCACTGCCCTCATCTAAATTTAGCTCCATCTCTTTAAATCCCTCTTGGTTTTTATGCTCCACATCATTTAGCTTATATATGCAAACGGCAAGGTTGTCTGCTTGATTAAGGGCTGATTTTACATGAAGTCTTATGTGAGCGCTATTTAAATTTGGATTTAGCACCGCTGCATTATCGTTTTCAGACGTTGGGCTACCTATGCTATGAGCTAGCTTTATCCTATTTTCTTTTTTTATGCATCTTAGCGGTGAGCTTGTGTTGCTTAGGCACGCTGGCACTAGATCTTGCATAACAGCATAGTGGTTATTCATACTTTTTAGACTAAGCGCCGCCCTTGGCACGTATGCTACCTTTGTGCAAGGATTTTTAGCTGAGCAGCCAACTATCGGTGAGTTGATAAAATCAACATCAAGTATAACGCCTTGATCATCTGATCTTATGCTTTTGCCAGCTCTACTTTTTAAGATCACATGGCCGCCATGTGGGCAAACCACTACGTCATCTTCTATTATTGGATTAGCAAAGGCAGTGCCACCAGCACTTACCGCGCTACTTTTCTTTTCTAAATTTAGTCTCTCATTTGCCCGCTCAAGCGACTCTTTGGTCTCTTTGTTTGTTGGCTTTAGGTCTATATTTAGGCTTTTGTTTAGTAAAGAGTAGTTTAGCACACAAGCTCGTTGGTTTTTATAATCGATAGTTAGTCTTCCTTTATCTTTTTCCTCGTCCCTTGGCTGATGAGAGAAGCTTAGAGCATTAGAATTTGACTCCTCCCCATCCTCTTCTTTTTTAAAGTATAGTGGATAGTCTGATTGCTCTGTGGCGGTGTTTAGTGGCTTATCTATGATATAAACCTGTGTTTTTAACTTTGTAAAGTCTATATCCAGATCAGAGCTAACTTGATTGATATCAAATATACTCTTATCTCTTAAAAGTATATCCACCTTGCCCTCACTGATATGCATTAGCTCATTTGGCTCTAGCCTTATCACATTTAGGTACTCTTTTGCCACGTCATTTTTAGCATCTTTTGCCACATTGTCTATTAGCTTAAAGTTATGCGTTAGCACTATGCCTCTTGTTATCTTTTTATCAGTGTTTGTCTTAGCTATTACCACATAGTGTTTGTTATCGTCCGCATATTTAAAGCTCTCAAATTTTAGCTCATAAGCACTTCTATAAATTTCTAGCCTTGTGTTTATATACTGCTCTAGCTCTTTTTCGTTTGAGTTAGAATTTGCATGCGAGCTTGCTATCTTAAAAAAGTCAGATATATAGCTCATACGGTCCTTAAATGCCTTCAGATCAGCCTTTTTGCTTAGCATAAAGTATCTGACCGAGTAGATAGCAAAGAAAAGATTTAGATCGCCGCTTTTTACCTTGCTAGCTATCTCTTTAGCATCTAGCGCCTTTACCTCCTCTCTATCTATCATATCTACAAATTTATCTTTCTCTTTGTAGTACAAGAGCGAGCTTACAGGGTCTTCTAAATTTGGCGCTTCATTTTCATCCTCAAAACCAAGAGAATTTACATATAAAGCCACAGGATATATCACACTCTCAAGTATGCTAAGCCTTTTTTTATCCTCGCTGCCTAGCTTTGGTAGATAGCCTAGAGAAATTTTATAAAAGTAGACGTTAAAGCTTAGGCTTTGTATATAGTCATTTAGATAGTCCAGAGCGGCTGGCACGTCTTTGTCTTTTATCTTTGCCTCATTTTTTTCATTACTTAGCAGATACTCCATCAAGTATAGGCTCTCCACGATCTGCTTCATAAAGTGCGAGGCGACTAATATATTTATAAGATGAAGTTTCTTTGTATTTTTATAGTCATATTCTGCCAGATGCCCATCTAAACTTTCAGCCCCTAGCCCATATCTAAATCCAAGGTCAGATATCACAGAAGTGCTTGGCTCATAGAGTTGGTTCCACTCTCTTTTAAGGCTATCTCCGTCACTATCATCACTAGCATCAAATAGCCCTTCATCATTTTTATCATAAATTTTATGTCTGACGCTATCGCAGTGATGTATCTCTACTTCAGAGCTTCCTTTGCTAGATTTGTTGATATTAGAGCTTACCTTTTTATCTCCTACTTCCTTGCAAGCCTTTTCGTTATTTTGAACTACATTTACACAATCTTTTAGTGTGCTCTTGTCATCTTTAAAGCCAAACATATTTTTTATCTTGTTAAAGATAGAGCTAGCTATCTTTCCTACAAAGCCATTTGGATCAAGTACTCTTGCTATCCACCTTACGCCTTTCATTATTGCCTTAGCTATAAAACTGACAAATCTTAAAGATATAGTGACTAAACTAGCAAATGCACCACCAAAGCCAGGGGCGTTAAAAGTATATAGCTCCTTTACATCTTTAGTGTATAAAAAGGCAAATGACTGAGCCAAGTGGCCGCCTAGTGAGTGGCCTGATAAGACTAGGTTAGAAATTTCGCTTGTATCGTTTGAATTTGCCTTATGCTCTTTTATAGCATCATACATATCGCTCTTTAGCATAGCCATAGAGGCTATCTGGTTTAGTCCTGCACCAAAAAGGGCTATCATGCCATCAGTAAATACTAGGTCTTTAAACCCTAGCTCTGTTCCTCTAAAGCCTATGATGTAGTTATTAAATTTACTATCGTAAAAAACAGTCGAGCTAAAACCAGTGATAGATGTATTTTTGATGTGATAAACTAGCTCGTAGCGATTGACAAAGGCTTTTGTGCGAAGGGAAATTTGGTGGAAGGTTGGTTTATTGACAAAAATGTAAGACTCTTTTGTTTTCTTGTCAGTATAGATAAAACTTTGAATTTCGTTATTTATGGGTTTTACTTCAGGCTTTTCACCTTCGCTAGATATAGGTTTAGTTATCACCATATCTTGATTAAAACGTGCTTCTATGGTTAGGGCGTATGCGGTTGGGTCACCTGCTTTTCTTACAATATTTCCATCTTTATCCTGAATGCTATCGTTTAAAATATCACCCTTTCTGATATTGTCTTTATATCTCCAAACGGGCTTTTCCATCTCCTGCTTTTTATATGAATTTACAATGTTTTCAGGGGCATTATCTTTTCCGAACTTGCTATAAAGATCGTCTAAGCCGTTTTTCTCATTCTCACTTACCCAGTGAAGCATTGCGTAACTTGCGTCTGCAATGTCAGCATAGTCTTTAAATTTAAGTATTTGTTCTTTGGTTGAGATTTCACTCATTATTTTTCCCTAACAAAAGTATTTTTATGGCTATCAAAATAAAATTCACTATTTCCGCCTATATCTTTTATATCTTTTCTAGATAAAGAAAAGCCTCTACCTTCATCTCCAAATAAGCCATATTTGGTATAGCCAACTGCATAGTAAACAGATACTGCTATGGCTACTACATTATTATTTTCATCTACATAAAAATAAGATGGGAGCATTGTAGGTTTAAATTTATTATAGTTTTCAGTGCCTATGTAGTTTATTATCTTTTGTCTATCTTGATTTGATAATTCAGGCTTTTTCTCATAAGACCTTGATGGTGTGTAGTATTGTTTGCCGTTTGAGAGGGTTTGGGGGAGTTTTTCATCAACCAATTTTGTATTAACAACATAAAGACCGTCACCTAAATATTTTCCTTTGGTATTTTTTCTTAGCTCTTTTCTTTCAGCTTCTCTTTTTTCTATCTCTTCAACAAATTTTTGATTAAACACATAAACCCCGCCATATTTACTAGCTAAATTTTCTAGTTCTGAGTTACTTGCGTTGTTGCTTGCTTGATTTGCAGAGCAAGCTATTAAAAATATGCTTGTTAGTAGTAGAAGTATAATACCTATAAATTTCATCCTATATCCTTTTAGAAAATTTCTTTTGCTTATTTTATTGTCTTTGAAATTATAATATTATTAATTTATTATGTTTTATTTGTAGATTGTTAAATTTTTTATTAATTGAGGCTGTTTTTATCTATATTATTGTCTAGCCATTTCTTTCGTTTTCAAATACATAGTGTAAAAAAGAATAAGAAGCGTCAGCTATATCTGCATAGTCTTTAAATTTTATTATCTGTTCTTTTGTTGAAATTTTATTACTTCCCATTATTTTTCCCTAACAAAAGTATTTTTGTGACTATCGAAATAAAATCTGTTATTTCCACTTATATCTTTTATATCTTTTCTAGATAGCGAAAAACCTCTACCTTCATCTCCAAATAAGCCGTATTCGGTATAACTCTCATAAAAGCTTACATTTAAAGAAATAACCTTTAAATTTTCGTTATCAAAATAAAACTCATCAATCATTATAGATGAAAGCTTGTAGGCTGTTTCACCCATAAAGTTTTTTAACTTGACGACTACATCATCAGGTATTACTACTTTTTTAGAGTAGTTTCTTCTTTGGTAATATGGCTTGCCGTTTGAGAGAATTCGTGGGAGTTTCTCGTTAATGGGTTTTGGATCAATCGCATAAAGACCATCGCCCAAATCTCTACCTTTCATTTTTTTGCTTAGCTCTTTTCTTTCAGCTTCTCTTTTCTCTATCTCATCAACAAATTTTTGATTAAATATATAAACCCCTCCATATTTTTTACCAAGCTCTTTTATTTCAGAGTTGTTTATATTATTGCTTGCTTGATTTGCAGAGCAAGCTATTAAAAATATGCTTGTTAGTAGTAGAAGTATAATACCTATAAATTTCATCCTATATCCTTTTTGTTTTGTTTATCATTTAGGTCGTCAAATCCATTTCTCTCGTTTTCATTTATCCAGTGAAGCATTGCATAGCTTGCGTCAGCAATATCAGCGTAGTCCTTAAATTTTATTATTTGTTCTTTGGTTGAAATTTGGCTCATTTTTATTTCTCTAAATAGAATTTATTATTATCTATGACATATCTAGTTTCGGTATCTTTTAGTCTAAAACCTCTACCTTCATCACCAAATAATCCATAGTTGGTTACTTTATAGCTATAAGAAACTCCCATTGTTATAGGCACAGCTTCATCGTTATCGTTTATATAAAAATATTCGGTATTTATACTAGGTGGATATTTATTAAAATTCTCTTGTCCTATAAATTCTTTTACTCTATTGCTATAGCCTTGAGCTATCTTAGGTTGTTTTTTAAATTTTCTAGAATAGTCGCCCTTGTCTGTATAGTATAGCTTGCCATTTGAAAGAATTTGTGGGAGTTTTTTATCCATAATAGCTAGATCATCTCTTTTAAAATTTCTTTTATTATTCTTAAAAAAATCCTTCATATACAAACTTCTTTCCTTTTCTCTTTTTTCTATTTCCTCATAGAATTTCTTATTAAATATATAAACCCCTCCATATTTTTTACCAAGCTCTTTTATTTCAGAGTTGTTTATATTATTACTTGCTTGATTTGCAGAGCAAGCTATTAAAAATATGCTTGTTAGTAGTAGAAGTATAATGCCTATAAATTTCATCCTATATCCTTTTTGTTTGGTTTATTATTTAGATCGTCTAAGCCGTTTTTTTCATTCTCATTTACCCAATGAAGCATTGCATAGCTTGCATCCGCAATATCAGCATAGTCTTTAAATTTGATTATTTGTTCTTTTGTTGAAATTTTATTCTGCATTTTTATTTCACTTTTTCAAATTTATTATTATTAAGGATAAATTTATTTCCACCTCTAGCAGTATGTATTTCTCCTTTTGATAAAGAAAATCCTCTGCCCTCGTCACCAAATAAACCATATTTTTTGACTTTGTAGTTATATGTTACTGTTAGTTCAATAGGCACTATGTTATTGTTATCATCAATATAAAAAGACCAAACATTAATATCTGGTGTAAATTTATAATAGTTCTCTTGTCCTATATGGTTTATCACCTTGTCAATATATGTTTTTGATAAATTTACAGCTTTTTGGTAAGTGTTAATTGTATGGTATTGTTTGCCGTTTGAGAGAATTTGCTGCATTTCAGGATTATTGTAAAACTCAAGCTTTAAAATTTCTCTCATTTTTTTATTTCTCTCATTTTTGTCAGGTATTGTCTTTATTCTTTCTAAAATCTCTTTTCTCTTACTATCCCTTATTTGCTCTTGCTTGTCTATCTCTTGAGCAAATTTCTCATTAAACACATAAACCCCGCCATATTTACTAGCTAAATTTTCTAGCTCAGAGTTACTTATCTTATTGCTTGTTTGATTTGCAGAGCAAGCTATTAAAAATATGCTTGTTAGTAGTAGAAGTATAATACCTATAAATTTCATCCTATATCCTTTTAGAAAATTTCTTTTGCTTATTTTATTGTCGATATATTTACGTTACGATTAATTATCTCGCGTTTAAGTTTTTAATCCTTAAGAAAAAGAATTAATATTAAGAGTAAAATAGGCTCTTTTAGGCAAAATTTCGCAAATGGCGTATCTGACAAATATTGATAAAGAATTTCAATATTTTTTACTATCAAAATGAGCCAAATATTGAAAAAACTAAAGCATTTTTTTAAACTTGCTTTTAACTTTTTTGTTATAATATCCCATCAAAAATAAAAGGGATATTTTTTATCCGAATTAAGGTTTTAAATTTGAGAGTATATTTAGACAATAACGCCACAACGATGGTTGATCCAGAAGCTTTTGAACTTATGAAGCCGTTTTTTTGCGAAAAATACGGCAATCCAAACTCACTTCACAAATTTGGCTCAGAAACCCACCCAGCGCTAAGAACAGCGCTAGATCAGCTCTACGCCGGACTAAATGCAAAAGATAGCGATGACATCGTCGTTACCTCATGTGCAACCGAGAGCAACAACTGGGTTGTAAAAGGCATCTACTTCGACAAGATCGCAACTGGCGAGAAAAAACGCATCATCACAACCGCAGTCGAGCATCCAGCCATTTTGGCAACTTGTAAATTTCTAGAAAAATATGGCGTGGATCTTACGGTTTTAGACGTAAATAGCGACGGCATCGTCACTCCAGACCAGCTAAGAGCCGTAATGGACGAAAACGTCGCGCTTGTCGCCATAATGAGCGCAAACAACGAAACTGGCATGATCTTTCCTATAAAAGAGCTTGCCAAAGTTGCCCACGAATACGGCGCTTTATTTCACACTGACGCCGTGCAAGCAGTCGGCAAGATAAAGATAGATGTTCAAGACTTAGACGTTGATTTCTTAAGCTTTTCAGCACATAAATTTCACGGACCAAAGGGCGTTGGAGCGTTATTTATAAAAAATAGCATGCCACTAAGCAGCTTGCTTCACGGCGGCGAGCACATGGGCGGACGCAGAAGCGGCACACTTGATGTACCAGGCATCGTTGGCATGGGCAAGGCGCTTGAACTAGCAAATAAATTTATGGATTACGAGCATTCGCACGTTCGTCGTTTGCGTGACAAACTTGAAGACGCGCTACTACAAATTCCTGATGTTAGCGTCGTCGGCGCTAAAGATCAGCGCGTGCCAAACACCATCCTAGCTTCTATCAAAGGCGTCGAGGGCGAGGCTATGCTTTGGGACTTAAACAGAGCTGGCATAGCGGCCTCTACTGGCTCTGCCTGTGCGAGCGAGACGCTAGAGAGCAATCCTATCATGGAGGCAATCGGAGCTGACAAAGAGCTAGCTCACACCGCACTTAGACTCTCTCTTTCAAGGTTTAATACAGAAGAAGAGATCGACTATGCGATCGAGCAGATAACAAAGGCTGTAAATAGGCTAAGAGGCATCTCAAGCACATTTGCATACGCCCCAGAGTGGCATAAGAGTGGATTATAAAATTTAAAGGAAAAACATGGCAAAAAATAACTTAATCGGCGGCTCTATCTGGGATGAATACTCAAAGGTAGTGCAAGATAGGATGAATAATCCTAAATTCATGGGCGAACTAACCGAAGAGGACGCCAAAAAAGCAAACGCAAAACTTATCATCGCTGACTTTGGCGCAGAGAGCTGCGGCGATGCGGTCAGGCTCTACTGGCTCGTTGATGAGAAAACTGACAAGATAATAGACGCTAAATTTAAAAGCTTTGGCTGTGGCACGGCGATAGCTAGCTCGGATACGATGGCCGAGCTTTGCATCGGCAAAACGGTCGATGAAGCGGTTAAGATCACAAACCTTGACGTCGAAAGAGCTATGCGCGATAACCCAGACACACCAGCTGTGCCACCTCAAAAGATGCACTGCTCGGTTATGGCGTATGACGTTATCAAGGCAGCTGCTGCAAGCTACAAAGGCATAGACCCAGAGCACTTTGAAGATGAGATCATCGTTTGCGAGTGCGCTAGAGTGAGCCTTGGCACGATCAAAGAGGTGATAAGACTAAACGACCTTCACACAGTTGAGGAGATCACGCAATACACCAAAGCTGGCGCATTTTGCAAATCATGCGTTAGACCTGGCGGACACGAGAAAAAAGACTACTATTTGGTTGATATCTTGCGCGACACTAGGGCTGAGATGGAGCAAGAGAGGCTTGAAGCTCAGGCAAATGCTCAAGCAAACAACACCCTAAGCGACGTTAGCTTTGAGAGCATGACGATGGTTGGCCAGCTAAAAGCGATCGAGTCGATCATCGACAAAGAGATCCGCCCGATGCTTATGATGGATGGCGGAAATTTAGAGATCATAGACATTAGAAACGACAACGGCGAAAATATCGACGTTTATATCCGCTATCTTGGCGCTTGCTCAGGCTGTTCAAGCGGCTCGACTGGCACGCTTTATGCGATAGAAAATGTATTGCAAGAGAGCCTAAGCCCAAAAATCAGGGTTATGCCTATATAAATTTATCGAACGGCTTCTTTTGGAGCTGTTCGCCTCCACTAAATTAAATTTACCACCTAGACAATCTGAATTTAACCTTTTAAAAATTTCAAAATTTCACTTCTAGTCTGCACCAAATCACCCACAAATTTCTTCTCAAACTGCGAGCGGTTAAATGTTCTTTGACGCTTAGCAAGCTGGGCTGTGTGCGTTGCTATGAGTGTTTCAAGCTCACTTTTTGAAATTTCACCCTCCAAAAACTGCTTGCACTCCTTTAGACCTATCGATTTTAGTGGCTTTGGCTCGCTTTTATACTTGTCAAATAAAAACTTCGCCTCATCTATCAAGCCCTCATCTAGCATATTTTTCGTTCGCTTTGCGATGCGAGCTCTAAGCTCATCTTTATCCCACAAAATTTCAAATATCGCAAGCTCTTTTATGACGCTCTCTTTGGTATTTTGCTTTAGCCAGATGCTTGGGATTTGCCCGCTAAATTTATAAATTTGATACCATTTTTCGAGGCGGTAAGAGTCGTTTTGGCTAAATTTACTTGCAAACTCAGGGTCGTTTTGTAAAGCTAGCTCATAAATTTCTTCGTTGCTTAAATTTAGCTCGCATTTTGGCACGTCTGGCGCAAGACCGCTAAGCATCGCCTTTAGATAAAAGCCACTGCCTCCTGTGATGATGAGCAAGTACTCTTGCGAGCGCGCAAATTCCTTTGCGTTTTTATAAATTTCAAAAAATGCCCCAACGCTAAATTCCTCATCAGGGTAAATTTCATCCACCCCAAAGTGCCTCACAGCCCCCAGCTGCCAGGGCTTTGGCTTTGCGCTGGCGATATCTATCTCTTTATAAAGCGCAAGCGAGTCAAGGCTTAAGATGACGCCACCAAATTCCTTTGCTAGCTCAAAGGCTAGGTCGCTCTTGCCGCTTGCCGTGGTGCCAATTAGTGCTAGCTCGCCAAACAAGCTTAGCCCTCGTAAAGTGAGCTAAATAGCAAAATTTCATCACTTTGCTCGTTACTTTTGCCCTCTTTTAAAAGATCAGCCAAAACGCCTGCAAAGTGCGGTGTAAAGCTTAGTTCGTTTAGCCCGTATGCTTGGTTATAGAGTAAATTTTGATATGTCTCGTCGCGTCCGATCGCTGGTTTGTCATTTGAGCTAAGAAGCACGAAATTTGCCCTAAAACTAGGCTCTTTTAGCTCGTTTATGCCAAGGTGTTTTTTTAGCTCGTTTAAAAATGCGTTGATCTTTTCTGTTTTAACAAGCGTATCGATCGCGCCCACTTGTAAATTTGTGATGATCGTGACGCCATTTTTCGTTGGATAAATTTTGGCAAACATATCATTTAAAATGATCGGCTTTTTAGGGATCTGACCCTCGCTTAGCACAAGATCGATCGTGTAAAATTTAGCCAAAATGGCACTTAAATTTGTCCCAAGCTTGCTTGAAAGCTCCAAATTTCTACTAGCCACGACAAAGCTATCAGCCTCGTACTCGCCAGCTGCGCCAACAGCCTTTTGCACAGCTTGCCCCTGCGTTTTTAGCTCATAAATTTCATCATTTATAAACTGCACTCCAAGCTCATTTAGCTCGCTAACAAGCACCTTTTTTAGCTCAGCTGTATCGATGCTTGCGTTTTTGCTTAAATTTAGCGCCCCTTTTATGCTTCTATTTATCAAACCAAAATTTGCTAGCTCGCTATCCACGCTTAAAATTTCTTGCTCGCTATCAGCGACCCTTGTCTCATCAAGCCTTTTTTTAAAGCTCTCATCCTCGCTAAAGATGAGATAAACGCCACTCTCATCAAAATTTATCTGCGGATATTTTTCGCTTAGCTCTCTTAAAATTTCAAAGCTCTTTTGTCCAAATTTTTTAAACAAAATTCTCATCTTTTTGTTGTGAGCCTTTGTTGATTTAAGCGTGAAATTCGCCATCCAAGCTCTAAAGTTTTCATTTAAGCAAAGCGCTATATCAAGCTCGCTTTTTTTACTAACTATCCCCAAAAACGAGCTAGATATCGCTCCATCTCTTGCAAGTGCTGGGGTGTTAAATGGGGTTAAAATTCCGCTCTCAAACTCATCTTTTTGGCTGCTAATAACTAAAATTTCTTCACCCTTTTTAGCTAGCTCAAGCGCCGTAAATAACGCACTAAAACCATCTCCGATAATCGCTATTTTACTCATCATAACCCTTCATTTTAAATTACTCTCGCAATGATAATATAAATTTAGATTTAAAGCAAAATGGTGTAAAATCAGACACTTTTTAAAAAGATGGAAATTTATATGATCAAAAAGCTAAAAGATATCGCAGAACTCATCGTTTTTAAGCACTCGGTTTTTGCCCTGCCCTTTATCTTTGTGGCGATGATAGTTGCGAGCAAGATAGAAAATGGCTCGGCTTGGTTTGGCTTTAAACTGCTTATTTTAGGCACTCTTTGCGCGGTCAGCGCTAGAAATTTCGCCATGGCGTTTAACAGATACCAAGACGAGGACATCGACAAGCTAAACCCACGCACCGCAAGCCGTCCAAGCGTGGATGGACGCATTGGCAAGGGCAACATGCAGCTTTTCATCGTAGCAAACGCGCTTATCTTTATCATTTGTGCTTATTTTGTAAATTCGCTCGCATTTTGGCTAAGCTTCCCCATACTTGCCGTGCTTGGCGGATACTCGCTGTTTAAGAGATTTAGCGAGCTAGCGCACTTGGTGCTAGGCCTTAGTCTTGGACTTGCTCCGATCGCTGGAGTAGTCGCAGTGAGCGCTGCCATACCGCTTTGGAGCGTGCTACTTTGCCTTGGTGTGACATTTTGGGTGGCTGGATTTGACCTGCTTTACTCGCTTCAGGATATGAAATTTGACCAAGAAAACAAGCTCTTTAGCATACCAGCCATTTACGGCGACAAGGCGACACTATTTTTATCAGCCATTTTTCATGCTCTAGCCTTTATGCTTTGGCTACTTTTTGCTTGGGCGGCTGGGCTTGGAGCGATGGCATTTTTTGGCATTGTGGTAAGCGGCGTGATATTATTTTTCGAGCATAGGATCGTAAGACGCGACTTTAGCAAGATAGATCGGGCGTTTTTCACACTAAATGGCTACTTGGGAATTTTATTTTTCATCTTTGTTTGGATCAGTGTATTATGAGCGAAGTAAGGCTTTTTAAAGCGCCTCTTAGCATGGTTTATGAGTGCGACAGAAGTGGAGATGAGAAATTTTTAAGAGAATTTAACTCTATCTTGCCAGGCGACGAAGATGCGCTTGGAGCATGGCTAAAGCGTGCAAAATCACGCGGCGAGACCAAAGAGAGCGACCAAGTCTTGCTAACGCTTGTCATCGAGCTTCATAGAAAGATCGACGCGCTTAGTGATTATATAAAAAATGAGCACAAGCAGTATCTGCCACTAAAAGAGAGCGCAGATATCGATGAGATCGGCTTTACACATATAAAAATAAGCGAAGATAAATTTAAAAAAGATGAAATTTACTACGCAAGGATTGCGATGCCTATCTTTCCAAAGAGAAATTTGAGCCTTTATCTAAGGGCACAGGATGAGAGGCTAGCAAAGATAGAGAACATGCACGAAGAGGATGAGGCCGACTGGAACGCTTATGTGACGGCTAGAGAGCGTGTGATGATAAGAGAGCTTAGAGCGAATTCGTAAAGGAAAAATATGGAAATTTACATTTTTTTAGGTTTTGGCATCGTTTTAGCGATAATAATAGCTTTGATATTTATAAAAGATAGCGAGACAAATAAGAAATTTACAAGATATGAACGTGCCATAGAGAGCGCCATACAAGAAAACTATAATCTCAAAAAACAGCTAGCCGCACTTGCAAGCTTTAAGCCTGATGATGACGAGCAGCTAAAAGATGTAAAAGATGAGCTAAAAGAGCAGATAAACGAGCAGATAAATGAAAAAATCGTGCCGATAATCCGCGCTATAAAGAGCATCGAGCGAGTGATAGATGACTTTGCAAACGAGCAAAAAGATAGGATGTTTAACCTTGAGGAGCGAACAAGAGATATCAATAAAATCGCCCCGAGTGTTATAAATGAAGAAGAGCAGATCCTAAAGATGTTTAAAGATGGCAAAAGCGCAGCCATGATCGCTAAAGATCTTCACGTGGGTATGGGGCGAGTTGAATTTGTGCTTAAATTTCATAAATTAGCCTAAATTTGGGCTAATTTTAAAAGACAAAACTACTCTTAAACTACAAAAATTAGCTTAAATTTTTATTTAAATTTAAATCTTTTAACATATAATTGAAAATTAAAAAAGCTCTAACCAAGCTTAAAAAAGGTGCTTTATGCTAATAGATAAATATGGTCGGGTTGTTGATTATTTAAGAATTTCCGTGACGCAGCGTTGCAATTTTAGATGTAGATATTGCATGCCTACGACGCCATTTAGTTGGACGCCAAAAGAGAATTTACTGACATTTGAAGAGCTATTTTTATTTGTTAAAGTAGCTATCGATGAGGGTGTGAAAAAGATCAGGATCACAGGCGGCGAACCACTCGTGCGCAAGGATTTGGACGTCTTTATAAAGATGATAAGCGATTATAAGCCAGACATTGATCTAGCGCTTACGACAAATGGCTTTATGCTGCCACACTTTGCCAAAAGGCTAAAAGACGCTGGTCTAAAGCGCATAAATATGTCGCTTGATACGTTAAATGAGCAAAAGGCTAAATTTATCGCTCAAAAGAGCGTCTTGCACGAGGTTTTAGCTGGCTTTGAAGCAGCACTTGATGCTGGATTAAAGGTGAAGATAAACACAGTCGCATTAAAAGGCTTTAACGACGATGAGCTAGTAAATTTGCTTGAGTTTGCTAAATTTAGAAACTCTCAGATAAGATTTATCGAATATATGGAGAATTCGCACGCAAAAGAGGATCTAAAAGGACTAAAAAGCGATGAAATTTTAAAGATCATCTCGCAAAAATATAACGTCACAAAAGATGAAAAATTGCCAAACGCACCTGCGTCTATTTATAGGCTTGATGATGGCTATAAATTTGGCATCATTGACCCACATAAACACGACTTTTGCGAAAGTTGTAACCGCATTAGACTAAGCGCTGAAGGGCTTTTGATACCATGCCTTTACTTTGAAGATGCACTAAGTATCAAAAAAGCAGTTGCAAATGGCGACATCGTCGCAGCGAGTGAAATTTTAAGGCAAGTGCTAGCTAACAAGCCAAAAGAGAACAAATGGGCTCTAGGGGCTGAAAATGAAACCTCTTCAAGGGCTTTTTACCAAACTGGTGGTTGATGAGCAAAGAGCTAGAATTAGTTGAGGCATTTTTAAGCATCCAAGGCGAGGGCGCTTATCAGGGCAGGCTCGCTGTGTTTTTACGCTTTTTGGGCTGCAACCTAAACTGCTCTGGCTTTGGCGTAAAGACAAGGTCTTTAAAAACAGGCGAAGAGCTTTTGGGATGCGATAGCATAAGAGCCGTTTTTAAGGGGCATTTTCACCACAAAAGATATAGCACAGATGAAATTTTAAGCCTAGTTGATGGGCTTTGTAAAGGCTTAGAGCAAAAGCCGATCATCGTTTTAACAGGCGGCGAGCCACTCATCTGGCATCAAAATGAAAATTTCATAAATTTGGTAAGAAATTTGCTTATAAACTACGAGGTGCATTTTGAGACAAATGGCACGATCTTGGTTGATTTTGCTAAATTTGAAATTTATAAAAATTGCCATTTTGCACTTGGCGTAAAGCTAGCAAATAGCGGAGTTAGCGAGCAAAAACGCATAAATTTAGATGCCATTTTAGCTATCAAAAATAACGCAAAAAGCAGCTTTTTAAAATTTGTCCTCTCGCACTTTGACAAAAGCGAGCTAGATGAAATTTTATATATAAAAAATAGAGCAAATTTACCAGTTTGGTGCATGGCGATGGGCGCAAATGCGGACGAGCTAAGCAAAAATGCTCTAAAAACAGCGCAGTTTGCCATAAAGCATGGATTTAACTACTCAGAGCGTATCCACATCAGGCTTTGGGGCGACAAAGAGGGTGTTTGATGATTATTAGAAAACTTTTTAGATTTGAAAATGCGCATATCGTGAGATTTTGTAGCTCAAAGCGCTGCAGGACGAGCATCCACGGTCACAGCTACGTAGCAGAAATTTTACTTAGCTCAAATTTCTTAGATAACGCTGGCATGGTCTATGACTTTGGGCTGATGAAGCAAAACATAAAGACGATCATAGATAGCTTTGATCACGCTACGACCATATATTCAGGCGATAGTGATGAATACAAAAACGATCTTAAAAAGCACTCTGCAAGGTGGATCGAGATCCCGCTAAATCCCAGCGCAGAGCAGTTTTGCCGCATATTTTTTGTAATGATCGAAAGGCTGCTTGAACTTAGCGTGATGAACAACGGCGAGCGCGAGGTGAAGCTTCATAGTGTCATCGTCCATGAGACCGACACTGGCTATGCGCAGTGCTTCAAAGAGGACGCGATAAACCCACAAATGGGCGAGATAAGGCTTAGTGATATCAAATTTTCAGAGGCCGTTATGGACGAGTGGGAAGATAAAAATTTGCTTGAAAAGATGATAAATAAGATAAAAATAGAAAATCCAAAGGACGTTTAATGAAAAAATTTATAACCTCTTTTTTGCTTATAGCTGGCGTATTTTTGGGATGTGGAGATAAAGAAGAGGCCAAAAGCGACGTTAGTGAGCCAGTACCAAGTGATGTTACGATAGCTCAGCCTGATGCAAATGTAACTATCGACGAGCAGCTGCCACCTGAGCCAGTCGTCGAAGAAAACGAGCCTCCTAAAGATAAAAAATGAACGAACACTTAAGCTCGCTTTATGCTTATACTTTGCCATTTCACGTGACATTTTTTTATGCGCTACTTGCTTTAGCGGTGCTTTATCTAGCGCTTACTCAGTTTGGAGTGAGAACTAAAAATTACGTGCTTCGTATAAGGTATTTTTTACCTATTTATCATATGCTGCTTAGCTTTTTGGTGCTAACTGGGCTTATTTTGTGGGCATATTATAGCTACGAGCCAAAATTTAACGCCATAAAAATGCTTCTTATCTTGATAGCCTTAATCGCACTTAGCGCCTTTGGATACAAAAGGCTAAAAAGATATGCCATTGCTGGCGAGCTAGAGAAATTTAAAAAATTTGCCTTTATTAAAGGCATTTGCGACATTATTTTGATCATCATAGCAGGGATTTAGATGAAATTTTTATATGATAAAAACGCTGGCGAAGAGCGCCTGAAAATAGTAAATGAGGCATTTTTACACCTAAAAGCTAGAAGGGTTGAAACAGGTGAGCGCATAAGTGTTAGAAATTTACGCGACGGCAAAGAGTATATCTACGAGATCGATGAGATAGAGCGCAGAAGTGCAAATTTAAGCCTCGTCTTTGCCAGCCTAAACTGCGAGCATAAATTTGACTTTACCATCGCTTGGGCGGTCGTCGATCCAAAAACGATCGAAAAGGCGCTGCCATTTTTAAATGAGCTTGGCGTTGGCAAGATCGCCTTTGTCTATACTAAATTTTCTCAAGCAAATTTCAAGATCGACCTTGAAAAGCTAAACTACATAAACGCACTTTCATGTGAGCAGTGTGGGAGAACGTCGCTAATGGAGTTTGAAATTTATAAAAATTTAGATGAGCTAATGAACGTTTATAAAAATGTCTCGGCCATAAATTTTGGTGGTAAAAATTTAAATGAAAAAAGAGATGATGAGATATTAATAATCGGTCCAGAGGGCGGATTTAGCGAGGACGAGATGGCTAAATTTAAAAATATCTACGGCCTAAATACAAAAAATATCCTAAGATCACAGACCGCAGTCATATCTGTGGCGGCAAAATTTCTTGCCTGATTTATTTGATTTTTAGATTAGTTTTTATATAATCAGCAACTTTTAAGGTAACAAATAGCCCAAAATAATAAAGGAAAGATGATGAAAAAAGAGATCCATCCAGAGTATGTAGATTGCACCGTAACTTGCGCGTGTGGCAACACTTTTAAGACAAAGTCAAACAAAAGTGAAATCAGAATTGACATTTGCGACAAGTGCCACCCATTTTTCACTGGCAGCGAAAAGATAGTTGATAGCGCTGGCCGTGTTGAGAAATTTAAGAAAAAATACGCTCAAAAATAAGCCTTGCTCTACTTTGTTCCTACTCCAATAGGAAATTTAGAAGATATCTCGCTTCATGCGATCAAAATTTTGCGTGAATGCGAGATAGCTATCTGCGAAGATACAAGAGTTTGCAAAAGCCTTGTAAATCTGCTAAACGAACGCTTTGACGCAAACATAAACATCTCAAATTTTATCCCACTTCACACACACAACGAAGATGAATTTTTTGCAAATTTAAATGATGAAATTTTGAGCAAAAACATAGCTTACATGAGTGACGCTGGCATGCCAGGCATAAGCGATCCAGGTGTTAGCCTAGTAAGATACGCTCAAAAAAATGATATCAAATACGAAATTTTAAGCGGAGCAAACGCTGCACTTTTAAGCGTGGTTGCAAGCGGACTTTGCGATAAAGAGTTTGTTTTTTTAGGCTTTTTACCAAATACCGGTAGAGAGAGGGCTTTAGCTATACAAAATGCTTTAAATTTAGCCTATCCAGCTGTGATCTATGAAAGCCCAAAACGCATATTAAGCTTAGTGCAAAGCATCGCAAATTTAGAACCAGAGAGAGAAATTTTTGCCATAAAAGAGGCCACCAAAAAATTTGAGACTAAATTTAAGGGCACAGCCAAAAATTTATTCCAAATTTTAGAAAAGGCGAATTTAAACGGCGAGTGGGCGGTAGTCATCTCAAAAAGTGCTAACATAGCCACTCAAAACATCACAAAAGATGAGATCATCTCTCTTGATATAGCCCCAAAAGCAAAGGCGAAACTGCTTAGCAAAATAACTGGCAAAGATGTCAAAAAGATCTACGACGAGCTTATAAAAGCGTAAATTTAAAAGCTCAAATTCTCTCAAAAAGTTTCAAAAATTCACTCAAATTTAGAAGCAAAATAAGTTAAATTTTACTTGACTTTAGCTACCATAAGCAACCATGATAATATACGGAAAACAGCTATTTTTACATATTTTGAACAAGCGCCCACAGATATTAGAAGAGATCTATCTCTCAAAAGAGTGTGATAAAAAACTCTTCTCTAAAATTTGTGGCACTGGCAAGAAGATCATCCGCGTGGATAATCAAAAGGCCCAGTCGATGGCGCATGGCGGCAACCATCAAGGCTTTTTAGCAAGCGTTAGTGAGTTTGAGTTTTCAGACTTTAGTGAGCTCAAAAAGCTAAATTTCATCGCCGTGCTTTATGGCATAAGTGATGTCGGAAACATCGGCGCCATCGCTAGAAGCGCCTATGCTCTAGGCTGCGAAGGACTAGTTATTGTTACAAAAAGTGTAAATATGCAAGGTGTTTTAAGGTCAAGTAGCGGTGCTGCTTACGAGATACCAATAGCGATCTTTGAAGACGGACTTAGCCTGCTAAATGAGCTAAAACAGTGTGGTTTTAGACTTTACGCGACGGCAAGCAACGGCAAAAATATAAAAGAGATGAAATTTGCTGGCAAAAGAGCTTTGGTGATGGGCTCAGAGGGCGAAGGCATACCGCAAAAAGCTCTAGCAAAGTGCGATGAGTGCGTCGGTATCAAGCTAAAAGACGGCTGGGACTCCCTAAATGTAAGTGTAGCTTTTGCGATAATTTGTGATAGGATGATAGATGAATGAATTAGAAAATTTAAAAGAGATAGGCATAAAGGAAATTTCGCGCAAGACGCACATTGAACCAACATTTTTACAATACATTTTTGACAAAAATTTTGAAAAATTATCACGCTTAAACATGAGAGGCTACGCCAAAATTTTACAGCGTGAGTACGGCGTCGATCTTAGCGAACTTCTCGCTGAATACGACGCATTTATGCAAGAAAATATGCCTGATGAGAGCAAAAAAACAAAAGTTAGCCCAAAAATTTCTTCTTACACACCTGAGGATGTCTCGATCCAAAGGCAAAGTAGCGGTGGCGGGGCTGGATTTTTCTTCTGGATCATCATTTTAGCTATCATCGCTGGCGGTGCTTACTACTTTGACGCTTACAAATACGTCCAAAATTTCATAGCAAGCTTAAATGAAGACAACACAAGCGTGAGCTACTCACAATCAAGCATCGTCAATGAAGTGAAGAAAAACATAATCGACACAAATGTAACGATCTCTCAAAACACTCCAAAGATCGATGCAAACGCTTCAAGCGTGAAAATTTCAGCTCCAGCTGAGCAAAACGTGACTGTAAGTCCTGCTAGCGTTGATCAAAATGCCCTAAAACCTAGCATGGCAGCCCAGCCAGCTCCAAAAGTAGAGCAAAACGTGACAAAACCGCTAAATGAAGCGATCATCACACCAAAACAACGCGTTTGGATAGGCATCATCAACCTTGAAAATGGCCAAAAAACATCAAGCGATACAAGCAAAAGTGTCAATATAAATTTAGACCAAAGACAGCTAGTTGTTTGCGGAAATGGCAACATCGAGCTTAAGATCGGCGATAAGGTGACAAAGTATAACCCAAGCCGTCCAGCTAGATTTTTAGTAGAAAATGGCGATATGAAATTTTTAACTTATGACGAGTTTGTCGAGATGAATAAGGGCAAATCTTGGTAAAAAAACTAGCCATATTTCTTCTTTTTAGCGTTTTTTCATACGCTTTTGATCTAAATAGCAGCGCAAATGCACTAAGTAGCGGAAAAGATCTACAAATTTCTTTAGAAAATTTAGATACTAACGGCTCGCTAAACGTTGGCGAGCTGGTCTCAAGGCTAAAGCAAAGCTCGAACTACGATGCTCTCTCTTTTAGCTCAAATAGTTTAAATTTAAAATTTATAAGCACACAAAAAGTCCCCTCAGCACTTTTTGTAAAATCGATAAATTTAGCTCTTGAAGATGCAAATATAAGTGTGGCAAGGGTAAATTCTCTAAAAAATGGCAATGAAATTTCTTATGGGATTTTAGCTCTAAAAAGTGGTGGCATAGATCCAAATTTACTAAATTTCACGCTTAGTAAAAGCGGCTTTAAGATCATGGGATTTGATAGGCTTGATGGAAATTTAGCGCTTTATTTGGACGCTAAAAATATGAGCCTTGATGCGTCAAAAGTAAATTTTAATGAAGAGACCCCGCTTGTCAAAAGTGGCGGCGTCTATATCGTCGATGTAGCAGGCGCAAGTAGCCTAAATATCATCTCAAACGAGCCAAATAAATGGGTGCCACTTGTTAGAATTTATGATAAAAATTTAAACCAAATCGATCTAAAAAGAGAAAACGAGATAAAAACTAACTACACCATAAATTTATCTAATGACGCAAAATATGCGTTAATTAGCGACAATAACGACATAACTAACATTAAAAACGAGATAATTATCAAGCTTATAAAATAGGAGCAAACAGTGTTTGATGAGATAAGATTTAATACAATTGAGCGTTTGCCAAACTACGTTTTTGCCGAAGTAAATGCTATAAAAATGGCAGCACGTAGAGCTGGCGAGGACATCATCGACTTTTCTATGGGCAACCCAGAAGGCAGAACACCGCAGCACATCGTCGATAAACTATGCGAAAGCGCGCAAAAAGATAAGACCCACGGCTACTCAGCCAGTGCTGGAATTTATAAGCTCCGCCTTGCCATTTGCAACTGGTATAAGAGAAAATATGGCGTAAATTTAGACCCAGAAACTGAAGCAGTAGCCACAATGGGCAGCAAAGAAGGCTTTGTGCATCTTGCCCAAGCTGTGATAAACCCAGGCGACGTGGCTATCGTGCCTGATCCTGCATATCCGATACACACGCAAGCGTTTTTATTTGCTGGCGGAAGCGTCGCAAAGATGCCACTTCACTACAATGATAAATTTGAGCTAGACGAGAATAAATTTTTTGAAAACTTAATCCAGACGATACATGCAAGCTCGCCAAAGCCAAAATATGTAGTCGTAAATTTCCCTCACAATCCAACGACCGTGACCGTTCAAAAGAGCTTTTACGAGCGCCTTGTAAGCATCGCAAAGCAAGAGAGATTTTACATCATCTCAGATATCGCCTACGCTGATCTTACCTTTGATGGCTACAAAACTCCAAGCATCTTTGAAGTAGAAGGCGCAAAAGATGTCGCAGTCGAGTGCTACACTCTTTCAAAAAGCTACAACATGGCTGGCTGGAGAGTTGGCTTCATGTGCGGAAACAAGAGGCTTTGCGCCGCACTTAAAAAGATCAAATCATGGGTTGATTATGGTATGTTTACGCCGATACAAGTCTCGGCCACGGTCGCGCTTGACGGCGATCAAAGCTGCGTTGAAGAGATACGCCAAATTTATGAAAAAAGAAGAGATGTGATGATAGAGGCCTTTGCTCAGGCTGGTTGGGAGCTTAAAAAGCCAAATGCCAGCATGTTTATCTGGGCGAAACTTCCACCAAAGGTTAGCCACTTAGGCAGTCTTGAGTTTTCAAAGCAGCTTCTTACAAAGGCTTCAGTTGCAGTTAGTCCAGGCATTGGTTTTGGCGAGGGCGGAAACGACTATGTGCGCTTAGCTCTTATCGAAAACGAAAACAGGATAAGACAAGCAGCAAGAAATATAAAAAAATATTTGAAAGAATTTGAATGAATGTAGCGATATTGGGCGTTGGAACCGTTGGCGAGTCGGTTGCAAAAATTTTACTAAAAAACAAAAAACTAATCGCGGCAAGATGTGGCGAAGAGATAGTGCCAGTCATCGGTGTGGTTAGAAATTTAAATAAAAAAAGAGACGCTGGCATCCCTTTGACTGACGATATAAATAGCGTCATAAACCGCGATGATATCGACGTTTTTGTCGAGCTTATGGGCGGAGTTGAAGAGCCTTTTAGAGTGGTGAGCGAAATTTTAAAGCGCAAAAAAGCGGTCGTCACTGCAAACAAGGCGCTTCTTGCCTATCACAGATATGCTTTGCAAAATTTAGCCAAAAATACGCCATTTGGTTTTGAAGCAAGCGTGGCTGGTGGCATACCGATCATCAGAGCCTTAAGAGAGGGGCTTAGCGCCAACCACATCTTAAGCATAAACGGCATACTAAACGGCACTAGCAACTACATCCTAACCTCGATGATGAATGAGGGCTCAAATTTCAAAGACGCACTTAAAAAAGCACAAGAGCTTGGATACGCTGAGGCCGATCCTACTTTTGACGTGGGTGGCTTTGACACGGCTCACAAGCTTCTCATCCTTGCTAGCATCGCTTATGGCGTGCACGGCGATCCAGAGGATATCTTGATAGAAGGGATACAAGGCATCACGCCAGAAGATATATTTTTCGCAAAAGATTTTGAATACTCAATAAAACTTCTAGCCATCGCCAAAAAAAGCGAGGGCAAGGTCGAACTACGCGTGCATCCAGCGCTAGTGCCACAAAATAAAATGATAGCAAAGGCAAGCGGCGTAACAAATGCGATCAGTGTCGTTGGCGAGGTCGTTGGCGAGACGATGTACTATGGGCCTGGAGCTGGTGGCGATGCGACAGCAAGCGCAGTAATTAGCGACCTCATCGACATCGCAAGAGACAGCAAGTCGCCTATGCTTGGATACAAAGCGCCATTTGAGCTAAACACCTTAGAGCTTCTTGACCGCGACAGGATAAAGACGAAGTATTACTTTAGGCTAAAAGTCGAAGACAAGATGGGCGTACTAGCAAAGATAACAAATTTAATGAGCGAAAACAACCTTTCAATCGACAGCTTGCTACAAAAGCCAAAAGATGAGAGCGAGTATGCTGTGCTATTTTTCACGACACACACGAGCTTGGAAGCTGATGCGAAGCGAACTATGGAGCTTTTAAAAGAGCAAGAGTATATAAAAGAAGAGCCATTTATGATGAGGATCGAGGAGTAGCTTGGGGCTAAAAGAGTATCTCTTTGGTAAGAGCTCCGAAGATAGGGCTTGCGAGTTTTTGCGTAAGCTTGGTTTTGTCATTTTAGAGAGAAATTTTCACTCTAAATTTGGCGAGATCGACATCATCGCGCTAAGTAGCGATAAAATTTTACATTTTATAGAGGTAAAAGCAACCAGCGGAGGATACGAAGCGGAGTATAGGCTAAACAAGGCAAAATATATGAAAATTTTAAAAACTATAAATTTTTATATGATGAAAAATGAGCCAAACAGGGACTTTCAGCTTGATCTACTAATTGTAAAAAATGAAAATTTTAAGCTGATAGAAAATATTAGTTTATAATAAAATTTATTATTTAGCTAAAATTTAAATTTGATTTTGTATAATTGCCACATCTTGAAAATAAGGAGAACAAATGGGAAAATACATCGAACTCACAAAAGAAAATTTTGATGTAACAAAAGAAGGCGTTGCTCTAGTAGATTTCTGGGCTCCATGGTGCGGACCTTGCCGTATGCTAGCTCCAGTTATCGAAGAGCTTGCTGAAGACTTTGAGGGCAAAGCGAAAATTTGCAAGGTAAATACTGATGAAGTACAAGATCTTGCGGTTGAGTTTGGCATCAGATCGATCCCAACATTGCTATTTTTCAAAAATGGCGAGCTAGTTGAGCAAATGGTCGGTGCGCAGTCAAAACAAGCCCTAACTGACAAACTAAATTCGCTTCTTTAATGAGCGAAAAAAGAAGAGGAAGTCTGCTTCCTCTTACCTATATATTTGGTTCATTTTTTGGTGCAGCTATGATAGCGGCTGCATTTGCGTATAGCAACTATCGTTTTTCACAATATAAATTTGTTGATTTTGCGAAGCTAGTTTTTTACGAAAAAAGCGAAATTTTCACTCCAAAAGAGCCAAAATACACGCTTTTAATCTTCAGTTCAAATCAATCAAAATTAGATGAAATTTTACCAACCAAAAATGAAACAGTTGTGGCGATCGATATCTTTCAAAAAAGATATGAGTCAAACTCAACACTAAAATACATAAGCTCAGATATAAATACAGTCCTAGAGCTGATGCGAAATTTAAGCATCACGAAGCTACCTAGCAGTGTTGAGATAGTTCATCAAAGGGGCGAAATTTACAAACAAAATTCGTCCATAAATGTTTTAGAATAAAGGAAATTTATGCTTGATTTAGCGATCATCGGAGGCGGTCCAGCAGGACTAAGCGCCGGACTTTACGCCACTAGAGGCGGACTAAAAAATGTTGTAATGTTTGAAAAAGGCGAGCCTGGTGGTCAGATCACCTCGAGCTCAGAGATAGAAAACTACCCAGGCCAAAAAGCCCCTGGCGAGAGCGGCTTTGATTTTATGAGCACTTGGTGGAAGCAGTGCAGTGCATTTGGACTAGTTCACAAGTGGGCAAATGTCGTTGGTGTTAGAAAAAATAGTGACGGCAGCTTTGAAATTTTACTTGAAGGCGGAAAGAGCGAGCAGGCAAAGGCTGTCATCGTAGCGACTGGCTCAACCCCAAGACGCGCTGGCTTTAAAGGCGAGGACGAGTTCTTTGGCAAAGGCGTTAGCACATGCGCAACATGCGATGGCTTCTTTTACAAAAACAAAGAGGTAGCCGTCCTTGGTGGTGGCGACACAGCTGTTGAAGAGGCACTTTATCTAGCAAATATCTGCTCAAAAGTCTATCTTGTGCATAGACGTGACGAGTTTAGAGCAGCGCCAACAACCGTTGAAAAAGCTAGAAAAAATGAAAAGATCGAGTTTATAACAAGTGCGACTGTAAAAGAAGCGCTTGGCGATAAGATGGGCCTAACAAAGATCGTGCTTGATACCAAAAATGGCGAGCGCGTGCTTGATGTGCCGGGCATTTTCACCTTTGTCGGACTGAATGTAAATAACGAAATTTTAAAAGATGAAAACGGCAAATTTATCTGCGAAATGGCTGATGGCGGACAAGTTAAGACAAACCTTAAGATGCAAACTAGTCTAAAAGGGCTCTTTGTAGCAGGTGACATCAGAGAGGACGCTCCAAAGCAAGTCATCGTAGCAGCAGGTGACGGCGCTGTGGCTGCACTTAGCGCTATGAGCTACATAGAAAGCTTGCATTAATACTCAAATTTAGCCAAACTTTTGGCTAAATTTCTCTTTCAAAATAAATCATTTAGTCAAATTTATATTTAGTTTTTATGCTTATCAAAACACTTTTTCAAAAATTGCATTAATAAAATAACTCTAGGGCAGAACGTAACCCCTTTTGCATAAAATAGGCAAAAAGTGCACTCCAATATAATCAATATCCATTTTTCTGATCGCAGTAATTGTCACAATGATAATTTTTAATTAAATTCTTACCTAAAGTAGCTCTTTTTCAAAAGCCATTTCGTAATCTCTCTATAATAAATTTTATGTTAAATTTCAACCAAAAATCAAAGGATAAATTTTGGTAAAAATAGGACTTTACGGCGCTAGCGGCAAGATGGCTCAAAGTATCATCTCTTGTTTAAAAGATGAAAAAGACGCCACTTTAAGCGTCGCTTTTAGCCAAAAAAATGAGGTTGAAAATTTAAGTAGCGAACTTTTGACAAACGACTTTGCTAAATTTTTTGAAGCGTGCGACGTTATCATCGACTTTAGCCAAAAAGAGGCGACCGTAGCACTGCTAAACTACGCTAGAACCAACCCAAAACCACTAGTTATCGGCACAACCGGACTAAACGACGACGAGAAAAACTTGCTTCATCTAGCATCAGGCACTATGCCAATACTCTACGCAACAAACATGAGTCTAGGCGTAGCAGTGTTAAACCGCATAGCAAGGATAGCTTCGAAAGTTTTAAGAGAATTTGATATAGAGATCGTCGAGCAGCACCACAGACACAAAAAGGACGCTCCAAGCGGCACTGCGATGACTTTAGCAGGCTGTGTGGCAGAGGCAAGGGATCTAAATTTAAAAGATGTTTTAGTAACCGGTAGAGCTGGCATGGTGGGCGCAAGAAGCAAAGATGAGATCGCAGTTATGGCGCTTCGTGGCGGCGACGTAGTTGGTCGTCACACGGTTGGCTTTTACAATGACGGCGAATTTATCGAGCTAAACCATACTGCAACTAGCAGAGCGACCTTTTCAAAAGGTGCGATCAAGGCTGCTATCTGGCTAAAAGATCAGAGCAGTGGCCTATACTCGATAGATGATAGTTTGGGGCTTGATGATTAAATTTAAGCTTGATGATATAAAGATATGCAAGCTAGAATTTGTCGATAAATTCTACCTGTCAGAGCGCGAAAGCGTCAAAATTTAAGAGCTAATGAGTTTGATCTGAGATGATAAAATTTAGTTTTAGCGTATGTGGATTGTTATAAATGGTGCAAATAACGGCAAATGTGCCAGCACTTTGGATAGCAAGCCACTTACAAAAAGTGCTTAGCGTTGGCTATGAAATTTAACTGCAAAGATAAATTTAAAAAGATGAAAAGAGGATAAAAGATGTGTGCGATAGTTGGTATCATAAATTCTAAGGATGCGGCGAAAACGGCGTATTATGCGTTATTTTCTATGCAACACCGTGGTCAAGAGGCAAGTGGCATCAGCGTCTGTAACGACGGCGAGATCTCTACTCATAAGGGTAATGGCCTAGTCACCGAGGTCTTTAATGAGGAGATCTTAAGCTCACTAAAAGGCGACATGGCGATCGGTCACAACCGCTACGCAACAGCTGGCAAAAACTCAGGCCGTGACGCCCAGCCAATAGCCGCCAACTACGCCCTAGGTCAAATCTCAATCGTCCACAACGGAAATTTGGTCAATAAAGACGAGGTTAGAGACGAGCTTATCAAAGATGGCGCGATATTTCAGACAAATATGGACACAGAAAACATCATCCACCTCATCGCAAGAAACCACGACGAACACCTACAAGATCGCATCATCGCAGCACTTGATAAGATAAAAGGCGCTTACTGCTTGCTCGTGCAATCACGCCACAAGACCTTTGCCATCAGAGACCGCTGGGGTGTTAGGCCACTAAGCCTTGGTAGGCTAAAAGATGGCGGATATATCGTAGCTAGCGAGACTTGTGCGTTTGACCTTGTTGGAGCGACATTTATAAGGGATGTTAGACCTGGCGAGATGATAGTTTTTGAGCATGGCAAGAGCGAGTTTCAAAGCTTGCAGATTTTCGAGCCAGATCCTAGAATTTGCGCCTTTGAATACATCTACTTTGCGCGCCCAGATAGCGTCATAGAGGGCAAAAGCGTCTATGAAGTGAGAAAAAAGATGGGCGAGGTGCTAGCAAAAAAGAGCAAGGTAAAGGCTGACTTTGTAGTGCCTGTGCCAGATAGTGGCGTGCCAGCAGCGCTTGGATATGCAAACGAGAGCAAAATTCCATTTGAGCTAGCCATCACCAGAAACCACTATGTTGGCAGGACCTTTATCGAGCCAAGCCAAGAGATGAGAAATTTAAAGGTCAAACTAAAACTTAACCCAATGTCAAGCGTGCTAGCTGGTAAAAGCATCGTCGTTATCGATGATAGCATCGTTCGTGGCACCACTTCTAAAAAGGTGGTCGATCTCTTAAGACACGCAGGGGCAAAAGAAATTCACTTCAGAGTTGCGTGCCCAGAGCTAAAGTATCCTGAGCGATATGGCATCGACACACCAAGCTTTGAGGAGCTAATAAGCGCCAAAAAAAGCGTTGAAGAGGTCAGAGAGTACATCGGAGCTGACAGCTTGGAGTTTTTGAGCATCGATGAGCTTAAAGAGAGCATCGGCAACGAGAGAAAATACTCGCTTGTAAGCTTTGATGGTGATTACTTCATAAAATGAGAAATTTAGTAGTTTTGCTGCTTGGGGCACTCTTTTTTGCTGGCTGCTCGCAAAAGACGCCTAGCAAAAAAGATGAAATTTCCATCATGGTGAGCTATTTTGAGCTAAATGGCAAAAAGCAGCAGCTACTAATAAAAAGCATGCCAAGCTTAGCTGATAAAAATGCCAGCGTGCCATTTTTTGGCATGATAAATTTCCTCGATCAAAATAAAACTACAAGTGCCTACTCTCTCGTAAGTGGCGTTATAAACGTCATTGAAGCAGACAACGCCTCTATAAATTTAAACAAAACTAGTGACGTTTTAGCCCTTAAAAAATCTAGCGAGATAAGGTTTTATGAGATAAGGCCTGACGTGGTTGAGAGTGTTAAATTTAGATCACCAAACGGCGTTTGCGCTGAGTTTTTGGCTCAAAAGCCAGTTTTTGTAAATGCGGCCACCAACTACTATTTAAGAGATGATAGCTTTTTTGCAAGTTTAATTGATGCAAAATTTGTTTATAAAAAGGGCGCAAAGATACTAAAAAAGGAGTTTGCTTATAGCATTGCTGAGCCTAAAATCCTAGAAGAAGCTAAAGAATTTACACAAAAATCAAACCAGCTTTTCTTAAACGATATGCAAAAGCTTGGCAGACTGCTTGATATACTCTGCACATTTTAGCAAGTGATAAATACTAAATAGAAAAATAAAAAGAGTGGCTTTTTTTACCAAAGCTGCAACCATAATTAATAATGATAAATTTCATAAAAACCAAAAATGACCACCATGGTCTGTAGATAAATTTGCTTTATTTTGGTTTTTACGTTTTTATAAAATTATTATCAAATTTCTCTTTAGAGAGTGCTGTATCGTGAATATATAAAAGAGATACAACAGATAGGTCGAGAGGTAGCGTGGTGGTGTCAATTTAGTTCGCAATGTGTCTCTTATATGGCATCACAAAGAGGCTAAGATAAAGATATTAAATATGGCACACTATATAAAGCACATTATCAAATTGTTTTTATGATCGTCTTTGTTTAGTAACAGTTTAATTTTGTGATGTTCATACCATTTTTAAAATATGGCGGATAAGGCATAGTTACTGTAAATGGCACTGCTTTTTGCTTTGGTAAATTTTGAGCTACGTCAAATTTATATGCCACAGTGTTTGGTCTCTCGTTCTCATCACCTCCAATAAACCATGAGAAAAATGAGAGTCCACTTGGTTTAAAAAATGCCTCGCCGCCAAGATCGTTTTTATTTAGTGGCTGATTTATGAGCTTAATTGTAAGGGTGCATTTACTAATGGTAAATTTACCGACATTTCTTACTTGACCGCGAAATACGATGCTTTCATTTCTTAACACTCGCTCGCTTTTTACGCCTTCGACTATGCCTTTTTTGGTGTATTTATCAAGAACTAGCATCAAAAAAATGGCAAGCGTGGTTGAGACCAAAATGTTTGTAAAAAGTAGTGATAAAAATAGTTTTCGCTCGGCTCTAAGCGAGAGCATAAGAAATAAAATAGAAAGTAGTGCGATCGCAAAAAGCACGATGATATGAACGATGGTAAAGTAGTTTGAGCTCATCAAAAACACTCCGCTTTTTTGGTGATATTGTAGTCAATGAAGGCAAAGTCATTGACAAATTCTCTTATCTGCTTGCTCTGCTTTGGCAAAAGAGCTTCATTTAAAATGATCCTTTTTTTAGCAAAAGGGTTTAGTGAATTTAGAAAATTTCTCGTGCTTTGTTTTGAGCCAAGGTAGAAGCCAAGCTCGATTTTGCAAATGTTTAATGTGTAGTTTGAATTATTTGTGATGTTAAAATCAACCATCAACGCATCGACATATTGAAGCTGTTTTGTGTTTATTTTGCTTATGCTAACTGGTCTTAGATTTTCATTTATATATTTGTTTGCGTAGTAGTTGCCCGCAAAAAGTCCCAAAAAACCAGCTAGGATAAATAAAAATCCTATCTGCCACCATGATTTTATCGCGACAAAAATTCCTAAAAGCACGATAAATATAAAGGCTAAAAATACCCAACCATAGGCTAGAAAGTCGATAAGTTTGGCGTTTTGAAGTATGAAAAGTATGTTATGCTTGATGCTATTTAACATCTCGCGATCTTTTTTCTTCGATGCCACTCATGCCAAAACGTCTTGCAAGCTCGTTTTTGATGGCATCTGGATGTATGTTGTGGGCTGAAAGTGCCACAAGTGTGTGAAAGCAAAGATCGGCTGCTTCATAGATGAGGTCATTTTTTGCTTTTTGCTCATCTTGTTTTATCTGTTTGGCAAAACTAAGCTCTTTTGCCGCCATGACAAGCTCTGTAGCCTCCTCGCCAACTTTTTTTAGAATTTGATTTTCACCTTTTTTGAAAAGGCTTGCCACGTATGAAGTTTGCGGATCTGCATTTAGTTTTCTATCTTCTATAACGTGATAAAGCTCATCAATGACGCCGTAACTTGGCTTTTTAACCTCGCTTTTTTGATCAGAAATTTCTAAATTTTCTAAATTTATCTCGTTAAAAAAGCAAGACCTTGCCCCAGTGTGACAAGCAGCGCCTCCATTTTGAACGACTTTTAAAAGCAAAGTGTCGTTGTCGCAGTCTAAAAACGCAGCCTTGATCTCTTGCGTGTTGCCACTCTCTTCGCCTTTTTTCCAAATTCTATTTTTAGTGCGTGAAAAGTAGTGAGCGTAGCGGCTAGATAGACTTAAATTTAGTGCTTCTTCGTTCATATAAGCAAGCATCAAAACCTCGTTTGTAGCGTGATCGCAAACCACCACCGGGAGCAATCCATCAACCTTTTGCCAGTCTATACTTTTTGCTATGCTATTCATTTTTACCTTTCGCTAACCGAGCTAGCTTTTGCCCTATCTTTTGCATCTAGCCAGATATTTGGCACAGCTCCGCCAGGTGTTAAGAAAATTTTGGCATCTTTGTTCTCTTTAAGAGCATCGTTAAATCTATTTTGAGTCTCGATCTGCTTTAAATTTAATAAATTCTGATCGACACTTTTTGCGATCTCTTTGTTTGCATATGCAGTCGCATCAGCCTCTATCTTGATAGCATCGGCCTTACCCTTTGCTTCGATGATCGCAGCTTTTGCAGTACCTTCTGCAAGGGCAGCTTGTTTTAGAGCCTCTTGATTTGCACGCTCGACCTCGTATTTTGTCCTCTCAGCCTCTTGTTTAGCGATCTGGACACGCTCGATCTGCTCTTTTACCTTTGAAGGCAAGATGATCTCACGAAGCTGCACTGTTAGAAGCTCGACTGGCTTGTTTGGCTGAGAGTCGATGTCTTTTCTTATGCCCTCATCGATCTGCCTTGCTAGGTCGTTTCTCTTAGTTGGTAGCTCTTCGGCTGTGTATTTGCCAGCGATGCTGCGAACCACGTCGCGCACGACAGGATCAACGATCTTGCTCTCCCAGCTAAGACCCCAAGATGCGATAGTTTGTGGTGCATTTTCTGGATTTAGGCGGTATTGCACGGTGATATCGATGCTAACTGGTAAATTTCTAGCATCCAAAACTGATATTGAGTTTTTGCGTAAAATTCCAGCTCCCTGATAAGACTTTTGCAAGCTCTCGCCCATATCTTCGCCTGAAGTGTAGTTGATGATCCTAACTCTAGTATCAACTACGATGATATCTTGGATAAATGGCAAAAAGAAGTGAAATCCTGGTTGTAAAGGATTTGGCTCATATTTACCCGCTGTGGCTTTGATGCCGACCTCGCCTGAGTGTATCACTTTAAATGGCTGAGTGATAGCAAGGATCGCGATAATGGCGATTATGATGTAGGCTAGCGCACCAAATTTGCCAAAGCCGCTTGGTATATTTGGCATTTTAAAATCCTTTTTAAAAGGTGGCTCTTTGTCATTGTTTTGACCTGAGCCCCTGTTGTCATTACCTGGCTTTTTTTTGTTGAAATAATCATTTAAATCAGCGGGCATTTCGTTCCTTTAAATCTTAAATATATGTTAAAAATGATTCGTATTTTTTGTTTAGACCATAAACTACGTCAAAGTAAGCTTTTTGTAGTCTCTTTGTCACTTCGCCTCTAGCACCGTTGCCGATGATGCGGTTATCTATGCTATTTATCGGCGTTACTTCAGCTGCAGTGCCAGTGAAAAATGCCTCGTCAGCTGTGTATGCTTGATCTCTTGTGATGCGCTCTCTTCTTACTTCGATGTCAAGATCGTGAGCTAGTCTTATGACTGTATCTTGAGTGATGCTAAGTAGGCTGTTGTCGTTTGGTGGAGTGATTAAAGCACCATTTTCAACGATGAAGAAGCACTCGCCTGGACCTTCAGCCACAAAGCCCTCGCTATCAAGAAGTAGCGCCTCGTCGTATCCAGCCTCTTTTGCTTCGTAGTTTGCCATTTGTGAGCTTAGGTAGTTTGAGCTAGCCTTTGCTCTGTTCATTTGAGCAGCAGGAGCAAGTTTAGCAAAGCTTGAAATTTTAACTCTGATGCCTTTTTCTAGGCCTTCATCGCCAAGATATGCACCCCACTCCCATGAAGCGATAGCAGTTTGCACTGGTGCTTTTGTGTGCGCTACGCCCATTACGCCGTATCCTAAAAAGATAAGTGGGCGGATATATACGTTGCTGTTATATTTATTTGCGCGAAGTAGCTCGATCTGTGCTTTTTCAAGCTCTTCTTCAGTATAAGGCACGTTTAAAACGGTCATTTTTGCTGATCTTAAAAGTCTTTTTGTGTGGTCTTTGAGTCTAAAAATAGCTAGACCTTTTTTTGTTTTATAAGCTCTTGTGCCCTCAAATACAGCATTAGCGTAGTGCAAAGAGTGAGTTAGAACGTGTACTTTTGCATCGTCCCATTTTACTAGTTTTCCATCCATCCAGATGAATTCTGAAGCGTTCATAATTAAACCTTTCTTTTTTAGAAATTTGATCCGAGTTTATCTAAAATTGCTTTAAATTTACATTTCTAAGCCCAAAATGTCCGTAAATTTTGGGCTAAAGTTACTTATCTAAAAGCTCTTTTATAGTCTTTGCCATCTCATCGATTGATGATGCTGCGTTTAAATTTATCAGATATTTGCCGCTTACCACAAAGGCTGGCACACCGCTGATACTTGCTACATCATAAGAGGCAAACCACTCGTTTAAAAGCTCTTTTGCACGCTCTGAGCTTAGCGCTTTTTCGTATTCGTCTTTGCTCACGTGAGCCGCATTTAGCGCTAGATCTATAAATCTTTGCTTATCTTTGCCGTCATTAAAGTCATCTTTTTTATCGTGTCTTGCTTTATAGATCGCAAATTTAGCTTGTTTAAATTTAGACTCATCGCTTAGCAGATCAGTCCCATTTGCCTCGTCTATCGATATAAGAGCGGCAAAAATTTTATTTGTTGTCTCGCCAAGCTTGCCTTTGGTGCTTAGGTGATATGGGATAAATTTAACCCCGTCAAGCTTTGACATCAGCTTTTTTGTGATAGTTCGGTCAAATTTATAGCAGTGAGGGCAGTCGTAGCTAAAGACCTTGACGACTGAGTTTTTAGGCACGTTGAGCGGTTTTGCTAGAGTTTGATACTCCACACCTTCAGTCAGTGCTGATAAATTTAGCGCAAAAAACGCACTTAAAATTAGCATTTTTATAAGCTTCATCTTTGCTCCTTATTATTTTTTGTCATTTACCATTGAGGCTTTACATTTTTGATATTTTCATAGTCAGTACCATTTACTAGGCGCTTTCTACTCGCATTAAATTCACCACTTATTAAGCTTCTTGATGCGTTATATTCAAGTGGTTTTGTGCCTACGATGTCAGCAAAAGTGTGAATGATGTCATCACTCATAAATTTATAATCTTTTGCCGCTTCAAGTTTTTGCCAAATTTGTGGATATTTTGCTTTAAATTTATCAGTTCCTATAAATATAAGCGGAATTTCTAAAACAAAGCGATTTATCATACCGTGACCTCTTATGCCATCTATCTCAAAAAGAGCCTCGCCATGGTCTGAAAGATAGACTATCAAAGCTTCATCATCCTTGAAAATTTTATAAATTTCATTTATCACGTAGTCATTATAAAGTACGCTATTTAGATACCAGGCAAAGCTCTCTTTTTGCCCAGGATTCATTTTGTTTTGTAGATCATTGGCTGTAAATTTTGCAAAATCTTTTGGATACCTTAGGTCGTATTTAAAGTGATTTCCCATTAGGTGAATGATATAAAAATTTGACTCTCCAAGGTTTTGTTTTATCTTTGAAATTTCAGGCAAAAGTATGCCATCTGTTTCTCTACCGGCATAATTTGTAGCTGATGCAAATTTTTGTGTAAAAAATGTGATATCACTTCTATCTGCAACGCTTTTTTGTGTTGTAGAGTATCCGCCTATATTGCTTTGATTACTTATCCATGCTGTTTTGTATCCTACTAGACTAAACATATCAACGATGTTTAAACTCTTGCTCCAAGGCTCTTTGCTTTCATAGTTTGAGAAATTCAAAACCTTTGAAAGAGAACCATTTGTATATGTGTCAGGGGCAGTAGTATCTGTATAGATTATGGCATTGCCACTTTGCTTTAATGCCATTAAATTTGGTGTAGTCGGCAAGCCAAATCCATAAACGCTCATCTCGTTTCTTTGTAAGCTTTCACCGATCACAAAGACTACATTTGCTACTTTTTGCTCAGCTTTTATGTTTTGATTTGCTGCTTTAGATACGTCGTAATCTTTTAAAATTTGTTTATTGCTAGCTAAAAAATTATCGTCTAAAAGATATTTTTTTAAAACAAAAGCATAATTTATCAGGATATGTTCTGAGAGCTTACTTATAGCTCTATCAGCTTTATTAGACGATATCCTCATTGCTGATTTTGTAAAGAATACAGCTGCAAAGGCTATATAAATTACCGAAAGGACAATGATAGTTTTTCGGCTAAATTCTTTTGTGCTAGATCTTTTATATCTTGTCATAGCGTAAAAGATGATACACAAAAGTATAGCAACTATTAGATATTTAGCTTCAAAAAATGTCTGGAAAAACTCACCGGCTTCATCTGGATTTGTGTGTAGCACACTATCTATTATTGCTATATTTATATCTGTTTTTAAACTTGTTAAAGTGAAAAAATTTATAAAACATAGAATAAAAATTATTAGCGCATAAACTAGATAAAGCCCTTTAAACAGTCCACGACTTAGCAAATAAAGAACGTGCGTAATAACTAAATTTAATAAAAATATAGTAGTTAAGCTTCTTGCCATATGCATAAGAGCTATACGGTCAGTTCCTTCAAAAAAGTAAATTTTATAGATATTTGCGATAAACATTACAAGCGTTGTAACCACAAATATATTTATAAATGGACTTTTTATGATGGTATTAAAAAATTTGGTCATTTTTTACCTTATTTTACTAGATCAGCTAGCACTTTTGCGGCGTGGTCTTTGGCTTTTACACTTTTATAAATTTTAACTATCTTGCCGTCTTTGCCGATCACAAAGGTGCTTCTGGCGATGCCAAGATACTCTTTGCCGTAGTTTTTCTTGACCTGCCAAACGCCATAAAGCTTTGAAATTTCTTTATCCTCGTCGCTTAAGAGGATGTGCTTTAAATTTTGCTTTGCGATAAAGCCCACATGCGACTTCACGCTATCTGGGCTAACGCCGATGATGACGGTGTCATTTTTGATAAACTGATCGTAGTTTGCGCTAAATTCGCAAGCCTCAGTCGTGCAGCCTGGAGTGTTGTCTTTTGGGTAGAAGTAAAGCACCACATTTTTGCCTACAAAGTCCTTTAGTGCGACCTTTACGCCGTCTTGATTTAGCGCTTCAAACTCTGGCGCTTTATCGCCAACTTCAAGCGTTATCTTTCTCTCAATATCTGCTTTGCTAAATTCGCTCATTTTATCCCCTTTCTCTTGTCCTCTACGCTCTCGCCACCTACGCCGATATTGCCAGCGTCGTGAGTTTCGATAAAGATCATAACCGCCTCTTTTTTCTTGCCAAGCACTCTTACAAGCGTCTCGGTTACCTCTTTAAAAACTTGATCTTTCTGCTCTTTTGTCGGCTCTGGGCCTGCTATTTTTATATTAACATAAGGCATTTTTGCTCCTTTTTTAAGATGCAAAATATTAGCCAAAATGAGTGAAATTTCAGATTAAAGCCGTTATTTAAGAATTTGGCATTAAAATAAGCAAACTTCTAAAAGGAGCAAAAAATGGACTATAATAGGCAAAATAAGGGCTTTGTTTGCTTTATGTATGGCTTTGGACGAAGCAGGGCGGTTTATGCAGTTTTGATGATACTAATGGCGCTTTTAGCTGGCCTTTTAACACTTACTTCAAGCGCTCAAGCTGACGTTTCAAATTTACAAATAGCCCTTGGCATCATACTTTGTGGCCTTTTGCTGATCCTTGTAAATCCTAAAATTTTCATCATCAAGCTAATTGGCTACTTAATCGCTTTAGCTGGCGTTATGATCGCTCTTCACAATGCAAATTTGCTCGGAGCTGATTTTAATTTATACTTTTACGCAAGCCTTATTTTTGGGGCATTTATGATGCTTATGCTTCTTAGCTGGTTTGTCTATAATGCAAGAAGCAGCGAAATAAATGAAATTTAGTTCGCCACTCCCATTAGCACGCTTGTGTAGGTGTTTTGCTTAGGCTCTGAGCTTGTTGCATCGTTTATATTTATGCGGCCAGCCTCAAGCCCAGCTTTTATAAGCGCCTCTTTTACCGCATTTGCACGCTCATTTGCAAGCTCTATTAGCTTTGCTTTATCGACCTCGATGCCCTTTAGCGCCTCTTCTCTTAAGGCTTTTTCGTTTCTATCTTTTAAATTTGGCACAAGCTCATTTAAAACTGCGATGTAGTCTTTGCCGCTTGAAGCGATGATTTGATTGATCTTTTGATCTAGTTTTTTGTTCTTATAAAAGCTCTCATCGAGTTTTGAGTATGTTGGCGTTATGCTAAGCTTCATCTTAGGTTTTGAGCCAGTTAGCTTTATAAAATCAGCTATCTTAGGCGCTTCTGAGCTTATAAGCTCGCTACTTCCTGCAAGAAAATCAATAGAGCTAAGATCTTTGCTGCCAAGTCCTAGGGCGTTGCCTAAAAATCTAAATGGAGCTAGCGTGATGTCAGCAAAGAGTTTTTTCACAGCTGCCCAGATGACGCCGCCATATTTAAAGTCAGGATCGTCTAAATTTCCCTCAACTGGCAGATCGATGTTTATTTGATTATTTTGATCGCTAAGTATCGAGATAGCAAGCGAAAGTGGTAAATTTACAGCATCTTTTGAATCAACCTTTTCTCCAAGTGTAAGTGAGTCAAAATTTATGAAATTTGAGCCATTTAGTTTTGAGTCGGCGACGCTGTAGTTTAGGTTTAAATTTAGCTTGCCTTTTTTGATCTTATAGCCCACAAACTGCCCACTATATGGCGTTATATCAGTTAGATCGATATCTTTAAAGTCAAGCTTTATGTCGGTATTTTGCTTTAGCTCAAATGGAAAGAGTTTTGCAGTGATCTGCGCAAAGCCATTTTTGCCAACCACGCCTTGAAACTCGCCTGAGCTTGGGCGCTTTTTATCGATGTCGGTGAGCTTGCCATTTAGCTTTGAGATCGTTGTGGCAAATGGCATAAATAGCGATGCGTCCGAGAAATCAACCTCGCCATTTTTTAAAGAGAAGTTTTTCACGCTAAATTTTAGCTCGTCATCTTTCTTGCTAGCTGCCTTTTTGCTCTCAGGTTTTGCCTCGGTTTTAGCCTTATTTTTATCCTCTTTTACGATCTGAGATAGGTTAAATTTACGCTCTTTGCTTAGATGAGCCTTGATAAATGGCGAATTTAAGCTCACTCCGCTTATGGCAAGGTCATTTTTGGCAAATGAAATTTTTTCAAGATCAAGGCTTTTAAAGGCGATTAGTTTTTCAGCTTTTTTGCCATTTAGCCTTATATCTTTGATGCTAACTTTTGCGTCTGCTTTGATATCTTTTGCGTAGTGAAGCTGGGCATCTGCGCTCATCTGACCGCTAGCTAGAGATGCTTCTAAAAATGGCTTTGCATAGGCAAAATACTTTGGCAAATTTGTATCATTTAGCTTGATTTTTGCACTCACATCAAGTGGCTCGATCTTTATCTTCGAATCAACATCCAAATTTAGCTTTTGTGAGCTTTTCATAGCCACTTTTGCATCAAATGACTTGCTAAAATCGCTACTTAAATTTACTACTTTTACAAAAAGATTATCAAATTTATGAGCGATCTTTTCGCCCTCAAAAAGGTGTGTCAAAGCGATGTCAGCGTTATTTACACTTATATTTTTTATATCAAATTTAAACTCATTTTCTTTGCTTTTTGAAGCACTTTTATTTTCAGCCTTTTTCTCTACTTTTTTAGTGTGTTTTGCCGCCTTTGTAGCTTTTGCGCTCTGTTCGCCAAATCCTAGCTCATTTACAGCGCTTAGCCCATTCTCACTTAGCTCTGAGCTAAATTTCGCTCTGTTTATGCTTATATTTTCAACCCCAAGAGCCATTTTTAAAAGATCAAAGCTTATGCTCTTTACCCCCACATCAGCGATGCTTGCTATATCTTTATTTTTTGCTTTAAGCTCTATGTTTTTTACATTTAGCTCATCAAGGCTCGCAAGGCTTTTGTTGCCATCTATTGTAAAGCTTGTATTTGTCACGCCAGCGCTTGCTACATTTGCATTTGCGCTTTTGCTAAGTGGCGCATTGATGCCATTAAGCGCTATTTTTTCAAGCGTTAGAGCGGTTTTGTTATTTGCTAAATTTAGATTTAAATTTGAAGCATTTATATCTTTTAAATTTGCTAAATTTCTATCTGCTTCATCTATTTTAAGAGCGTTTGCGCCTATGCTTTTTAGCTTAGCTGTAGCGTTTAGCTCGCTTTTTTCATTTAAATTTGCAAGAAGCGAGATGTCACTTAAATTTAGTGATTTTACGCTTGCGGTTATAGCATTTTTAAAAGAGATATCATTTAAATTTATGGCGCTTAAATTTAGAGCAGCCTCTGTTTTATCCGCTATCTTACTAACAAGATCAAATTTTGGAAGCTCAAGCTCGCCAAGGCTAAGCTCATTTGCGCCTTCATCTAAACTTAGTCCTTTTACATTTAAAAAGCCATCTTTTAAATTTATCCCAGTTGCGTTCTCATCAGCTTTTAAAGCGTAGTTTATCTTTAAGTTTATAATGGCATTTTTTAGATTTAACGTGTCATTATCGATAAAACTTATCGCAACTGGCTTTATACTAAAGTCTTTTATGCTGACGTTGCCCTCTATTTTTAGTGGATTTAGCTTGATATCGCCATTTAGATCGATCTTGTGTGCTAGGCTTGAGTTTGAGTCAAAGATGTGACTACCAGCGCTATTTTTCTTCGTATTTAGCGAGCTTAGTTCGTAGTTTATATCATCAAAGCTTACATTAAATGGCTTTGTTAAATTTTGATCGCTATATGAAAATGAGCCTTTGATGATTTTTGCGTTATTTAGCGCGAAATTTACCGAGCTAGTGCTGTTATCTTCGCTAGTTGCGTTATCATCGCTTATAAAATTGCTAAAATTAAAATTTGCTTTTTTATCTCTTGCGATCTTTACTTTTGGCTCATCTAGCCTAAAAATGTCTATCTCAACTAGCTTTTTAAAGATAGAAAATGGCTTTAGCTTAAGGTCGATCTGCTTTGTGCTAAAAAGCGGAGAAGTGGTGTTTAGCTCGGCATTTGTAGCGTTTAGCTCGAAGGTAAATGGGTTAAATTTAGCATCACTTACAAAAAGCGTTGCGTTGTAGTCTTTTAGGTATTTTGGCGCGATATTTTTGATAGCATAAGGCAGACCAAAAAAGCCAAGAAGCGTGTAAATAAGCAAAAGTGAGGCTACGCAGATGCCGGTGATTAGGGCTATTTTTTTCTTTTTATCCATTGTGAAATTTACCTTTTTGTTAGCTAAAATGAGCCTTGATTTTACTTTAAAAAAGGTTAAAAGTTAGTTAGAAATTGCAAATCTTCTATACATTAAATTTACACTTATCTTAATAATACTTTTATGCATTTCGTATTACTATTCGTCAAATATTTTTTAAACAAAGGAGCGAGTGATGAAGAGATTTTTGGCTTTATTGTTTTTGTTGTTTTCTGCCTTTGCTTATGCAAATGAAAATGCCGTTGTGGTCGCTATTGAGGAGCAAACACCTCGTATAAATCCACTCTACGACGAGGATCACGATCCTACGCTTTCGCTGGTTTTTTCTGGACTTACTAGCCACGATGAAAATAGCCACGTCGTGCCTGAGCTTGCCAAATCTTGGCAGGTGAGCGATGACGGGCTGGAGTATATTTTTGAGCTAAGAGATGATGCTTTTTGGCATGACGGGGTGAAATTTAGCGCAAAGGACGTTAAATTTACCATCGAAGCGGCTCAAGATAAGAAGCTAAACGCGCCTGCTATCTCAAACTACGAGGTGGTAAAAAGCGTTGAAATTTTGGGTGATTATAAAGTTAAGATCACGCTAAAAGAGCCTTTTCCGCCGTTTCTTGACGCACTTAGCTTTGGCGTTTTGCCTGAGCACATTTTAAAGGGCAAAGATATCGCAACTGATAAATTTAATGACGCACCTATTGGCACTGGCGCATATAAGCTTGTAAAATGGAAAAAAGATGAGAGCTTGGAATTTGCGGCAAATGATAAATTCTATAAAGGTGAGCCAAAGATAAAAAAGGTATTTTTTAAAATCGTCGGCGATGAAAATTTAAGACTTGTGGGTCTTAAAAGCGGTGAGATCGACGTTGCGCTCATCTCTCCAACTGGTGTAAATTTCATAAAAGATGATAAAAAATTAAGCTTGCTTAAATTTAAAAGTGCAGACTACAGAGCGCTAATGTTTAACTTTAATGATCCTATCTTTCAAGATAAAAATGTAAGGATCGCCCTAAACTACGCGGTCAATAAAGATGAGATAGTTAAAAAACTATTTCACGGATATGCAAGCGTAGCGAACAATCCGATAGAAAAAAGCTTTGCAAATGATGAGGAGTTTAAATTTAGCTACGATCCGCAAAAGGCTAGGGAGCTGCTTGAAAAAAGCGGCTTTAAGAAAAACAAGGCTGGCTTTTTTGAGAAGGACGGCAAGGAGCTTGGTTTTGACATATACGCCTTTAATAACGACATCTTAAGGGTCAATCTAGCTAAAATTTTAAGCAGCGAGTTTGAGAAATTTGGCGTAAGAGCCAAAGCCTATGCAAAGCCAAAAACAGCCTTTAGTATAAGCAAGGTAGATAGCTTTGTGATCGGCTGGGGAAGCCCGTTTGATCCAGACTTTCACACATATAGAATTTTTGGCGGATTTGCCGACATCGATGTCAATGAAAATGGCTGGAACTTTAGCCACTACAAGGACGCAAACGTCGATCTTGCCTTAAAAAACGCGAGATATACAAAGGACGTGGAGCTTAGGAAAAAATACTACAAAGAATTTCTAAAAGCGCTTTTTGAAAATCCACCTTACATTTTTATAGCCTATCTTGACTATCCGCTCGTTTTTAACAACAAAATTTCAGGCATAAAGACGCAAATTTTAGGCCACCATGGGGCTGGATTTTTATGGAACATAAGAGAGTGGCAAGTAAAATAGTGGATAAAAACTTTGTTTAGAGCCATTTTAAAAACAGCGATCTCAAGCCTTGGGTTGCTGTTTTTTATCTCATTTTTTCTATTTTTGCTCATATATTTTTTGCCAGGCAATGTCACTGACGCGATGTTTTTGCGAAGTGAGGCGGTGAGCGTGGCTGTAAAAGAGCAAATTTTAGAAAATTTGGGGCTAAAAGATGGCTTTTTTGTGCAGTATTTTAGGTGGCTGGCTCACTTTGTCACTGGGGACTTTGGCACTAGCTTTGTAAGTGGAGCAAGCGTTTTTTTACTCATTAAAGAGAGACTTTTAAACTCGCTTATTTTGTTTTTTGCCTCATTTTTTCTGATAGTTTTTTTGTCATTTTTCTTGGGGCTTTTAAGCGCCATTTATAAAAATAAATTTGCCGATATTTTTATAAACTTTAGCTCCTTTTTACTGGCTTCACTGCCGCATTTTTACGTAGCACTCGTGCTAATAGCGATCTTTAGCGTCTATCTAAACGTGCTGCCAAGCTCTGGCGCAAACGAGCTAGGCTCTAGCGGGGTGGGGGCTAAATTTATCATCTTACCAACGCTTGCCATCATCTTGCCACACCTTGGCGCAAACGTAAAATTTGTAAGAGACACGCTAAATCAAAGCCTAAACGCTGATTTTATCCAGACAGCTCACGCTAGAGGCTTGGGGCGGGGCAAAATTTATCTCTTTGCCATAAAGCACGCAAGCACCGACATAGTCTATTATTTCGCAACCCTTGTAGCTGGCGTTTTTGCTGGCTCATACGTCATTGAGAGCATTTTTTCATTTCCAGGCATAGGCAAGCTAAGCCTTGATGCAGTCATCGCCAAAGACTATCCAGTCGCACTTGCGACCATTTTGCTAACGGCTGTTTTTGTTGTTTTTGCAAATTTACTGGCTAAAATTTTCGCTATCTTGGCAGATAAGAGAAATTTATGAGAAAAGTCATATTTTTCTTAGCCTGTTTTGTCTTTTTGGCACTTGTCACATTTGCCTTTGTGACGCCATTTTTTTCTAAATTTGAGCCAAATTTCACTGACTTTATGGCGGTAAATTTAGCCCCAAGTAGCGAGCATATCTTTGGCACTGATATCCTTGGTAGGGACAATCTCATAAGAGTGGCCTACGCGCTTAAAAACTCGCTTCTTATCTTGCTTTTAGCTGGCTTTTTAACGACGCTTTTCTCGCTCATCTACGCATATTTTGGTACGAGTAAGAGCAGAGTTTGCGAGAGCCTTTTTGATAAGGGGCTTGATGCCTTTTTAAGCATACCAAACATCGTTTTTATAATGCTTTTTAGCTCATTTAGTAGCGGAGATCTTTTGATAACATCTTTTATCATCGCCATTTGCTCCTTTATGCAGGGCGCAAAAGTTTTTATGCAAAATTTAAGACTTAATAAAAAGTGCGACTACGCCGAGCAGGCCGTGATAAATGGAGCTAGTAAATTTAGCCTCATATGCTTTGAAATTTTGCCAAATTTAAAGCATCTTGTAGTTAGCATCTTTGGCATAAATGCGATAAATGCTGTCGTCATGGAGGCCACGCTTGGCTTTTTTGGCGTGGGTAGCGACGCAAATAAAATAAGCCTTGGCATCATGCTAAATGAGAGCAAAGAGGCGCTTTTTCTGGGCTCTTGGTGGATGGTGCTTTTCCCTGGCGTGACGCTCTTTTTGCTCATCCTTGCAACCTCGATCATCACGTCAAATTCAAAAAATGGCAATATAAAAATATGATAGAGATTAAAAATTTAAACGTTTTTTATAAGGATAAGAAGCTTTTGCGAGAGCTTGATTTTGCCATGGGCGAGGGTAAATTTATAGGTATCACGGGTGCAAGTGGCAGTGGCAAATCGCTCTTTGCAAAGAGTTTAATAAGGCTTTTTGATGATGATTTTAGAGTGAGGGCGGATAAATTTAGCATTTATAAAAAAGATATCTTAAAACTTAGCCAAAATGAGCTAAAAGAGCACCGAAAAAAGGTCGCTGCGCTCGTTTTTCAAAACTCAGTTGCCAGCCTTCATCCGCTCTTAAACGTGGGCGATCACTTTAACGCCTATCTTGGCGGCGATAATAAATCAAATAAAGAGCTTGCATTTGCTTATTTTAGGGAGTTTGGGCTGGGTAATGCAAATCTCATCTGGCACAAATACTCATACGAGCTAAGCGGCGGCGAGGCGAGCCGTGTGCAGATCGCTCTTGCGCTTTGCTTGAAGCCAAAAATTTTAATCTGCGACGAGATAACAAGCGGGCTTGATAGCATTAGCGGTAGCCACGTGGCGGGCATCTTGGAGAGTTTAAAGGGCAAGATGAGCGTCATTTTTATCTCGCACGATGAGGCGCTGACAAGCTATCTTAGTGATGAGATTTGGCAGATGAGAGATGGGCGGCTAAATTTAAAGGAAAATGCGTGAAAATCAGGCTTGAAAATGTATCAAAAAGTTTAAGCTTTAAGGAGCATTTTAACGCTAGAGCTGAAGTGCTGCACCTTTTAGAGGGGATAAATTACGAGCTTGATGATGGCGAAAATTTAGCCATTTTGGGGCAAAGTGGCAGTGGCAAAAGCACGCTTGCAAAGCTCATATCATTTAGCGAGCCAAAAAGTGGGGGCAAAATTTATATAAATAATGAAGAGATCACGGACAAAAATGAGCTAAAAAAAGATATCAGATATATCTTGCAAAACCAAAAACAAGCCCTAAATCCAGCGCTAAAAGTAAAAACAGCTATCGCTCATGTGAGGTCATATCTTAAGCTTAGCTTTAGCGAAAATGAGCTCAAAGAGCTTCTAGCAAATCTAAATTTAAAAGATGAAATTTTAGAAAAATATCCGTCACAGCTAAGCGGCGGCGAGGCGACAAGGGTCGGGATACTGCTAGCGCTTCTTTCAAAACCAAAAATCCTAATCTGCGACGAGATAACAAGCGGGCTTGACAACGAGACGAAGCAAAAGATCATAAATTTGCTTTTAAGCTTAGATGAAAAGATCAGCATTATTTTTATCACGCATGATATTTTAAGTGCGATGAAGATAGCGCAAAAGGTGCTAATAATAGAGGCTGGCAAGCAAGTGGCGTGGGGTAAATTTGAAGATCTTACAAGCCAAAATGTCCTTAAAAAATACCTTGATGCAGCTAAATTTTATGATGATAAACTTTGATATAATGCAAGCAAAAAAGGTCAAATTTGCTAGTTCATATCTGCTGCTCGGTCGATAGCCACTACTTTTTACAGCGCCTACGAAAAGATCATCCAAATGAGCGAATAGTAGGCTATTTTTACGATCCAAACATACATCCATATAGTGAGTTTTTACTGCGTTTTGAGGACGTGAAGCGAAGCTGTGAGAAGCTTGGCATCAAGCTTTTGTGTGGCGAATACGACTATGAAGCGTGGCTTGGCGGCACAAAGGGACTTGAAGATGAGCCAGAAAAGGGCAAAAGGTGCGAATACTGCTTTGATTTTCGTATGAAAGACTCCGCTAAAAAGGCGCTTGAGCTGGGACTTAGTAAGATCACGACGACACTTTTAATGAGCCCAAAAAAGGACTTTTCTCAGCTTAAAAAGGCGCTTGATGAGGCGGTAGCTGGCTCAAATTTAGAGGCGGTCGCGGTTGATTATAGAAAAAATGGCGGCACGAGCGAGCAGTTTATCCTTGCTAAAAAAGACAAACTCTATCACCAAAATTATTGCGGCTGCGTCTTTGCGCTAAAAAAACAGCGCGACTCGCAAAATTTGCCTCAAAGTGAGCTAATGAGCGAGCTACACGCAAGGGCGCTTTATGGTAGCATTGAGGCAAGGCTTGAGCTTTACAAAAAGGTGCGTGAGTGCGAGGCGAGAGGGGAGAAATTTCACCTTTTTAGAAGGCGATTTTTAAACTACAGACTTTTGCGCGCTAGTGTTAAATTTCAAAATGCTGTGATGCCAAGCTACTTTGTGCTCTACTCTGGCTTTAAAAGAGAGAGCTTAAAGCTAAATGTGGAGCGCGACTGCGAGATCGATGATGAGCTAAAAGAGGGTGCGATATTTATGAGCATAGAGCGCTTTAATAAATTTACAAATAGCAAATTTAAAAGCGTTGATGAGCTTTGTAAAAGGCCGCTTGAGCTTGGCGCTGAGATGAAATTTCGCCGTGATATAAGCGGGGAGTTTTCGCAAAATCCTATCATCATCTTAGACGAGGTCAAAAAGGGCAGCTACGAAATTTACGCAAAGGCTGTTTTTTACAACGACAGTGAAGAAATTTTGGTTTTAGAGGGCTAAATTTAGACCTATTAAGGCTAAATTTCAGAGATTGTAAAAGAGGCTAATAATTTTTTTCTTAGTATAAATTTGTTACAATCTGCGAAAATTTACATTACTAAGGCTAAAACGTGATAGACGTCGTAGAAATTCAAAAAATTCTCCCACATAGATTTCCTTTTTTGCTTATCGATAGAGTTGTCGAGCTAGAGCCTGCAAAAAACATCGTCGCTTATAAAAATGTAACCATTGGCGAGCCGATATTTCAGGGGCACTTTCCAGGTCACCCGATCTATCCTGGCGTGATGATCATTGAAGGCATGGCGCAAGCTGGTGGCGTGCTAGCGTTTAAGAGTATGAGCGACGAGCATCAAGCTGGCATCGAGAACAAAGTGGTCTATTTTATGAGCATAGACGGAGCGAAATTTCGCCATCCGGTCCGCCCAGGAGATAGGCTAGAGTATAGATTAAATGTATTAAAACACAAAGGCAATATCTGGGTGCTTGAGGGCAAAGCATACGTCGATGATGTGCTATGCGCCGAGGCTGAACTTAAAGCGATGATAGTCGATAAATAGGCTTTTGCTTAAAAAAAGAGAGACAATGAAAAATATCCACCAAACAGCAGTTATAGAAGATGGAGCGATCATTGGAGATGACGCAAATATCGAGGCTTACGCATTTGTAAGTAAAGATGCGGTCCTTGGCAACAACGTCACGATAAAACAAGGCGCAAGGGTGCTTGGCAAGACGAGGATCGGCGATAACTCTCGTGTATTTAGCTACGCGATCGTGGGCGACATCCCGCAAGATATCAGCTATAAAGATGAGGTCGATACTGGCGTCATCATCGGTGAGCACGCAACTATACGTGAGTTTTGTACGATAAACTCAGGCACGCACAAGGGCGATGGCATAACAAGGATCGGCGATAACGCCTTTATCATGGCATATTCTCACATCGCACACGACTGCATAATAGGCAGCAACGTCATTTTGGCAAATAACGCAACTCTAGCAGGCCACGTCGAGCTTGGCGACTACGCTGTTGTGGGCGGTCTTACGCCTATTCACCAGTTTGTTAGAGTGGGTGAGAGCTGCATGGTCGCAGGGGCTAGTGCGCTCAGCCAAGATGTAGTGCCATTTTGCCTAGCTGAGGGCAACAGGGCTTATATAAGAAGCTTAAATTTAGTTGGCATTAGGCGTAGATTTGACAAAGAGCAGGTTGAAGAGCTTGTTCGCGCTTATAAATTTTTGTTTAATCAAGGCGTTAGCCTAAAAGATCAAGCAAACGAGCTGATCGCAAAAACCAGTGACGAAAATGTTAAAAAAATGTGTAAATTTATATTAGAAACGACAAGAGGAATTCCGCTTGCAAAAGGAAGAGATTAATGGCTAGAAAGTGTAATTTTTGTGGCGAGGCTGAGTCTGCTGAGAGAAGATTATTAGCAGATATCGAAGGAAACGCCTATATATGCGAGTACTGTATAGCAGCAGCATACGATATGATACATGGTGATACGAGTGTAGAAGAGAGCAAAAACGAAGAGGTGATAGAGTATCAAAAGCTCACTCCAAAGGAGCTAAAAGCGGTACTTGATAACTACGTGATTGGTCAAGATAGGGCTAAAAAGGTCTTTAGCGTCGGCGTATATAACCACTATAAGAGAATTTTTAAACAAAGCGACATCAAAGACGACACTGAAATTTCAAAGTCAAACATCTTGCTTGTTGGTCCAACTGGAAGCGGCAAGACGTTGATGGCTCAGACTTTGGCGAGATTTCTTGATGTGCCTATCGCGATTTGCGATGCGACAAGCCTAACTGAGGCTGGATATGTCGGCGAGGACGTTGAAAATATCCTTACAAGGCTCTTGCAAGCTGCAAATGGCGACGTGAAAAAGGCGGAGCAGGGCATTGTATTTGTCGATGAGATCGATAAGATCGCTAGAATGAGCGAAAATAGAAGCATCACAAGAGATGTCTCAGGTGAGGGCGTGCAGCAAGCGCTTTTAAAGATCATCGAAGGTAGCGTCGTAAATATCCCACCAAAAGGCGGCAGAAAGCATCCAAACCAAGACTTCATCCAGATAGATACGACAAATATCTTATTTGTTTGCGGCGGTGCATTTGATGGACTTCTTGATATTATCGAGCGCAGAGTTGGCAAAAACGTACTTGGATTTAACCAAGAAAAACGTGGTAAAAACGAAAAAGAAAATTTACTAAGCCTGCTTGAGCCAGACGATCTTGTAAAATATGGCCTCATCCCAGAGCTAATCGGCAGACTTCACGTGGTGGCTACATTAAATGAGATAACAAAAGAGGATATGGTTAAAATTTTGACCGAGCCAAAAAATGCGATATTAAAACAATATCAAAAACTTTGTGCGATCGACGGCGCTACGCTTAAATTTGATGATGAGGCGCTTGAAGAGATAGCGAGCCTTGCTATCGAGCGAAAGACTGGAGCAAGAGGGCTTAGAAGCATAATGGAAGAGCTCATGACAGATATAATGTATGATCTGCCAGAGCTAAAAGACTACGATATCGTGATCTCAAAAGAGACGGTAAAAGATGGTGCAAAGCCAATTTTAATAAAACACGACAAGAAAATAGCGTAAAGGAAATAGATGTTTTTAGATCAGGTTATAGGTTTCTTCTCAAGTGATATGGGTATAGATTTAGGTACGGCAAACACTTTGGTTTTGGTAAAAGATAAGGGAATAATCATAAATGAACCATCAGTTGTTGCGGTAAGACGTGAGAAATATGGAAAACAAAAAATTTTAGCAGTCGGCCACGCTGCAAAAGAGATGGTGGGAAAAACTCCTGGCGACATCGAGGCGATAAGACCGATGAGAGATGGCGTTATCGCAGATTTTGATATGACAGAGAGAATGATACGCTATTTTATAGAAAAGACGCATAAGAGAAAAAGTTTTTTGCGTCCAAGGATCATCATCTCGGTTCCTTACGGACTTACTCAGGTTGAGAGAAAGGCTGTTAGAGAGAGCGCACTAAGTGCTGGTGCAAGAGAGGTATTTTTGATAGAAGAGCCTATGGCAGCGGCGATCGGTGCAAATTTACCAGTTCGCGAGCCACAAGGCAACCTTGTAGTTGATATCGGCGGTGGTACGACTGAGATCGGTGTCGTCTCACTTGGCGGTCTGGTAATATCAAAATCTATCCGCACAGCTGGTGATAAGATAGATAGCAGCATAGTTAATTACATAAAAGAAAAATACAACTTACTAATAGGCGAGAGAACAGGCGAGGAGATAAAGATCGCTGTGGGCTCTGCTGTGCAGCTTGAAAAAGAGCTAAGCGTAGTGGTAAAAGGACGCGATCAAGTGAGCGGTCTTTTAAGCAGGGTTGAGCTAACGAGCGAGGATGTGAGAGAGGCGATGAGAGAGCCGTTAAAAGAGATCGCAGATGCGCTAAAAACCGTGCTTGAGATGATGCCGCCTGATCTTGCTGGCGATATCGTCGAGACTGGTATCGTGCTAACTGGCGGTGGAGCGCTTATTAGAGGGCTTGATAAGTTCTTATCTGATATCGTTAAGCTTCCAGTATTTGTAGCTGACGAGCCGCTTCTTGCTGTTGCTAGAGGCACAGGCAAGGCACTTCAAGAGATCGGACTTTTACAACAGCTAACAAATGAAGAGTAAGATTGTTCTTTTTGTTTTTATAGCGTTGCTCGCTGGCGCCTCGATGTTTAAGGGCGAAATTTTAAGCAACATCTCTATCAAATTTAGCAACTACGCTATAAATTCATACGACAATTTTGCCAAAAGCGTGAAAGATTATATAAATGAATATTTTAGGCAGGCTAGCGAGATAGAAAAACTAAGAGCACAAAACAAAGAGCTAGAGCGCTCAGCCACGCTTCTATCTACTTTTGCAAACGAGTTAAATCAAATTTTAAAAGATAAAAACTCAACTGCCTACGCCCCAGCCGTAAAGCTAGTAAAAGGGCTTAGTTACGTGCATATCGGGGATTATAATAAAATTTGGATAAGCGAGTTTGAAGGATACGACCCAAATAAAATTTACGGGCTCATCTATCAAGGAAGCAGCGCCGGCATCGTCATCGCAAAAGATGGCAAGCCTCTAGCTTACTTGCAAAATGACCCAAAAAGTATATTTGCAGTCTATATAGGAAACGACAAAATTCCAGGCGTCGCGCATGGAAATCAAGGCCAAATAATGGTGAAATTTATCCCACAATGGCTCAGCCCAAAAGAGGGCGACGAGGTCTTTACGAGCGGGCTTGACGGGATATTTTTTAGTGGGGTGCCAGTAGGGCGCGTGAGTAAAATTTTAAAAGAGAGCTCCTATCAAAGCGTGATAGTTGAGCCCTATGCAAAGCTAAACATACCAAACTACCTATACGTTGTAACAAAGGAAAAATGATGCCAAAAAGAACAGATATAAATACCATTTTGCTAATCGGCTCAGGCCCTATCGTCATCGGTCAAGCCTGCGAATTTGACTACTCAGGCACGCAAGCAGCCAAGACGCTAAAAGAGCTTGGATACCGCGTAGTGCTCATAAACTCAAACCCAGCCACCATCATGACTGACCCAAATTTCGCCGACGCAACGTATATAGAGCCGATCACAAAAGATAGCATTTTAAGGATCATCGAAAAAGAAAATATTGACGCCATCTTGCCAACGATGGGCGGTCAAGTGGCGCTAAATGCCGCTATGGAGGTCTTTGAGAGCGGTCTTTTAAAGGATGTCAAATTTCTTGGTGCAAACCCAGAAGCGATAAAAAAGGGCGAAGATAGGCAAATTTTTAAAGCGACCATGCAAAAGATCGGCATGGACCTGCCTGAGAGTAGATATGCTTATAACATGGACGACGCGCTCAATGCGGCAAACGAGATAGGCTTTCCACTCATCATAAGAGCTAGCTACACGCTTGGTGGCGCAGGAAGCGGTGTGGCTTACAATATGGACGAATTTAAAGAGCTAGCCAACACCGGCCTTGACGCAAGCCCGATACATGAAATTTTGATAGAAGAGAGCTTGCTTGGCTGGAAAGAGTACGAGATGGAGGTCATCAGAGATAGAAACGACAACTGCATCATCGTCTGCTCGATCGAGAATTTCGACCCAATGGGCGTGCATACGGGCGATAGCATCACGGTCGCACCAGCTTTAACGCTCACAGACAAAGAGTATCAGGCTATGCGTGACGCTAGTTTTGCCATACTTCGCGAAATAGGCGTTGATACGGGCGGCAGCAACGTGCAGTTTGCCATAGACCCAAAAACTGGCCGTATGATCGTTATCGAGATGAACCCACGCGTTAGCCGAAGCTCAGCACTTGCTAGTAAAGCTACTGGCTACCCGATCGCAAAGGTCGCGACACTGCTTGCGGTTGGTTTTAGCCTAGATGAGATCAAAAACGACATCACTGGCACGCCTGCTAGCTTTGAGCCGGTGATCGACTACATCGTGACAAAGATCCCACGCTTTACATTTGAGAAATTTCCAGGATCAAACCCATATCTAGGCACTGCGATGAAGTCAGTTGGCGAGGTCATGGCTATTGGCAGGACATTTAAAGAGAGCATCCAAAAGGCGCTTTGTAGCCTAGAGCGTGATCTTTGCGGATTTAACAGCCTTAGCTTAGAGAAAAACGCTTTGATTTATGGTATCAGAAATGCAAATGAGAGAAGAATTTTATATCTAGCGCAAGCCTTTAGAGATGGATTTAGCGTGGCTGAGGTGCATGAGTTTAGCAAGATCGATCCTTGGTTTTTGGAGCAAATTTATGAGATAGTTAAATTTGAAGATAAGATAGACATGGATATCTTAAACAACGAAGAGCTACTGCGAGAGGCCAAAAGCATGGGCTTTTCAGACAAGATGATAGCTGTGCTTATAAATGAAAAAGACGATCTTGAGCTTAGTCAAAATGATATCTATTTTGCTAGGCAGAAGCTTGGCATCGAGCTTGAGTACAACGAGGTCGATACTTGCGCGGGCGAATTTAAGGCGCTAACGCCATATCTTTACTCAACTACAAATATTACTAAATTTCCTAAAAAAGAGCCTGTAAAAGAAGCTAAAAAGGTGATGATAATAGGCGGCGGTCCAAACAGGATCGGCCAGGGCATAGAGTTTGACTACTGCTGCGTGCATGCAAGCTACGCTCTAAGAGACCTTGGCGTAAAAACGATAATGTATAACTGCAACCCAGAAACCGTCTCAACCGACTACGACACGAGCGATATTTTGTACTTTGAGCCGATCGATTTTGAACACGTTAGATCAGTCATCGAGCGTGAAAAACCAGACGGCGTGATCGTGCATTTTGGCGGTCAAACTCCGCTTAAATTTGCAAAACGCCTAAGCGTGATCGGCGCTAAGATCATCGGCACAACCGCAAGAGTGATCGACGTGGCCGAAGATAGAAAGAAATTTAGCGAATTTATAAATAAAATAGGCGTCCTTCAGCCTAAAAATGACACCGCTACTAGCCTAGAAGAAGCCTTGCAAAAGGCCGCTACTATCGGCTACCCAGTGCTTGTTCGCCCAAGCTACGTCCTAGGTGGTAGGGCGATGAGAAGGGTGCATAACGAGAGCGAGCTAAAAGAGTATATGAGCGAGGCAGTAAAGGTTAGCAATCACTCGCCAGTGCTACTTGATAAATTTTTACAAGATGCAAAAGAGCTCGACGTGGATGCGATATGTGACGGCAAAGAGGTCTATATAGGTGCGATAATGGAGCACATCGAGGAGGCTGGAATTCACTCTGGCGACTCAGCTTGCATATTGCCACCAATGAGCTTAAGTGCAGAAATGATAAAAAAAGTGGAGAGGCAAACTAGAGATATCGCGCTAAATTTAGGCGTTGTTGGTCTTATGAATATCCAGTTTGCTATCTATGAAAACGAGCTTTATATGATCGAGGTAAATCCTCGCGCAAGCAGGACTGTGCCGTTTGTGAGCAAGGCTACTGGCGTGCCTATGGCAAAGGTGGCTACAAGAGTTATGTGGCAGGGAAATTTACGTGAGGCGCTTAAATTTTATGATGATTATAAGGTTGTTTATGAAGATGGCGATATCTTAAAACCTCGCGTAAGTTCGCATGTTTGCGTAAAAGAGTGCGTGCTGCCGTTTAACAAGCTAAGTGGAGCTGATCTCATCCTTGGCCCTGAGATGAAGAGCACGGGCGAGGTCATGGGTATCAGCCACGACTTTGCAAGCTCATTTGCAAAGAGCCAGATCGCTGCTAGCAACACTTTGCCAAGCAAGGGCAGGGTATTTTTAACGCTAGCTGACGCTGATAAATCTTACGCGCCTGATCTTGCAAAAGAGCTAATAGCACTTGGTTTTAGCATCGTCGCAACTGGCGGTACGCATAAAATTTTAAGCGAAGCTGGCGTGGAGGCTGAGTTTGTCTATAAGATAAGCGAGGGCAGACCAAACGTCGAAGATAGGCTAAAAAATGGCGACATAGCACTTGTTATAAACACAAGCGATACTAAATCAAGCGTGGATGATGGCAAAAAGATCCGCCAAAATGTGCTTAGATTTAAGATCCCATACTTCACAACTATCCGTGCAGCACTCGCAGCTGCTAAGTCACTAAGCACAGTTCAAACTGGCAAAGCACTTGAAGTAAAAAGCTTACAAGAGTATCTAAGCGAGAAACAATAAATTTAGTGGCAGTTTAGAGATATTTAAGCTGCCATCATACATTAAAAAATATTTAATACTTTTAAGCTTTTATTTAAATTTTAGTAGCATTATATTTACGTAGTATTACCATATATGTAATAATAAAGCTAAAATTTAATATAATCCCACGAAAAAAGGAGAGCTTATGAAAATTTTTAATGCATTTTTTACTGGCATTATATTTGTTCTCGCTCCTATTTTTACGCTATTTGTCGGAATTTACAACAACTACTTTTCACACTACGGCATAAACGAGTATTTCAATGTGATTTTTGTGGATAATGTGCCTTTTTTGTGGCTTTTACCTGTGTTTTTTATATTTGGATATTGTTTCTTTTACGCGCCATTTAGAAAAATTTTTAGAGCCTTTTATCTGCTTTTGCTCGTGCTTTGCGCACTCAGTTGGTATCCTGATTTTGGACGAAGCTTGGGCGAGGCTTATTTTATGAGTAAGCCACTTGAGATAGATCTATCTTCAAATTTACAAAACGAGCAAAAAACAAGCGGCAAAGTCCTTTATGACGGACGAAGAGAAATTTATTTTCTAAGAAGTGACAATGATAAAGTCGTTAAAATTTCAAAGTAAAGTTTTACCTTTATTTAGTTACAATGGCATAAAAATTTAAAGGTTTAAAATGCGTATAAAACTTCCACACGTCCCTTATGTCTCACATAAAATAGCAATAGATCTTTTAAACTGTGGTTTTGTAAAGTTAAACAAAGGTATCGAGCCAATCGTAGCAAAAGCAAGTGAAATTTTAAATACTGATGTTCAAAAAGAAAGAGCGCTGGACGAGCGAGTAAATGAGCTTTTAGAGAAAAACGAGGACGAGATGCAAACTATGCAAATCGACCGCAAAAATATGTTTTGGCTCGTTAAAAAGAAACTTGCTGGCGAATTTGACGTCATTTTAACTCATGAAGATAGATTTAGCAATGTCGCTCACAAGATACTCGAAGCTATCTGGAAGAGCGATTTGGTCGAGTATAACGTATCAGAAAACCGCGTAAAAAATGTCATTTATAGCTCGATAGATGAGTATCTAAAAAGTTATGAGAAGATAGAAGATAGCGTCTATGAGATGATGCAAAACTACAAACGCAAACTTATCCCAGGAACTGATGAATACGACCTGATTTTTGAGCGTTTATACCAAGATGAGCTTAAAAAAAGAGGAATGCTTTAATGAAAGCTTATATTTACATTGAAAACGGCGTTTTTTTAGAGGCAAAGGCCTTTGGTGCTCACGGCGAGTGTGCAGGCGAGCTCGTTTTTAATACCTCTATGACTGGCTATGAGGAGATCATGAGCGATCCAAGCTATGCTGGTCAGTTTATCGTCTTTACTATGCCAGAGATCGGCATCGTTGGCATAAACGAAGATGATATGGAGAGCCTTAGAATTCACGCAAGTGGCGTAATAATGAGAAGCTACAACGAGACTCCGTCAAACTACCGCTCGCAAAAGTCTTTAGGCAAATTTTTCGAAGAGCAGGGCAAATTTGGCGTTTATGACGTTGATACTAGATATCTAACAAAGATGCTACGTGATGAGGGCGCTTTGATGGCATACATCTCAACGCAGATAAGCGACAAAGATGAGCTAAAACGCAGGCTTGAAAGTAGCGGACGTATAGAAAATATAAACTATGTAAAAACAGTCAGTGCAATGGACGAGTACGAGCATAAAAAAGGCGCTTGGGATAGAAATTTAAAATCATATAAACCGCTAAAAAGTATCGGCAAAAAGATAGCTGTTTTTGACTTTGGAGTAAAGAGAAATATCCTAAATGAGCTATGCGAAACTGGCCTTGAGGTCATCGTGGTACCACACGATACGAAGGCTGAGGTTTTGATAGAAAAATTTAAAAATGGCGAGATAAACGGGGTATTTTTATCAAATGGTCCAGGCGAGCCAAAGAATTTAAAGGCTGAAATAGCTGAGATCAAAAAAATGATAGAGGCTAGGATTCCTATATTTGGCATCTGCCTTGGACACCAGCTGCTTTCAAATGCCTTTGGATACGAGACATATAAACTTAAATTTGGTCAGCATGGAGCAAACCATCCAGTCTTAAATTTAGAGACAAAAGCGATCGAGATAACAACACAAAATCACAACTACAACGTGCCAGAGAGCATCGCTGAAGTAGCGGTTGTGACACATAGAAATTTGTTTGACAACACGATCGAGGGTGTGAGATACAAAGACTATCCGATCTTCTCGGTGCAACATCACCCAGAAGCAAGCAGCGGTCCTAATGAGAGCAAATATATATTTAAGCAGTTTTTAGAAATTTTATAATATGCAAAACATAAGCCTTTACATGATTATCTCAGTTGCGATTTTGAGCAGCTTTAGTCATTGTGTCGGCATGTGTAGCGGTTTTTTGAGCTTGCAAGCTCTATTTTTTAAAGGTAAAAGCAAGAGTGAAATTTTAATGCTAAGCGCGCTTTATAACCTAGCTAGAATTTTTGCTTATGTGGCTTTGGGAGCTTTGTTTGGCGTTTTTGGAGCAGCTATTAGTTTTGGTATGCAAGCAAGGGGCGTGATATTTTTCATAGTTGGCTTAGTGATCGCATTTATTGGCATCGCACTGCTTTTTAGGGGCGAGCTTTTAAAATTTGTAGAGAGCGAAAAAGCACTTAAATTTATAGTAAAAATGGCAAAAACAAGCGTGCAAAAGAGAAATTTGACAAATTTCTTACTGCTTGGCTTTTTAAATGGTCTTTTGCCTTGTGGCGTGGTCTATTATTTCTTAGCGCTTGGAATTTTAAGCGCAAATGTGTCTGACGCATCTTTAATAATGCTTATCTTTGGGCTTTGCACCTTACCAGCGATGTTGCTAGCTAGTTTTGTTTTTGGCTTACTAAGAGAGAAATTTAAAGAGATCATGTTTAAGCTCTCAGCTTGCATAATGATCTTAAACGGACTTTATCTATCATTTTTAGGATATAGAGCAAATGCCTAGTTTAAATTTAGATGAAAATTTTCTATCAAGTAGCGATGGCATGAGGATTGCTAAGCTTGCGATGATGGGCGAGATGATGGCAAATATAACTCACCAGTGGAAGCAGCCGCTAAATGAGCTAAGTTTAGTTTTATATAAGATGAAAAAGCTAGCACGCAGCGAAGATGGCGAATTTATCGGCTCTTATGAGAGGGCTATGCAGATCATAAAGTATATGTCAGAAACTACTGATGAGTTTAGCTCGTTTTTAAATCCAAACACACTTTCTCAAGAATTTAGCCTAGCAGACGCAGCTAGAGCATCGATACAGATCGTAAAAGGTGTGATGAAAAAAGAGGGCATTCATATAGAGCTTGAGGTGCTAGGGGACTCTAAAATTTATGGTCATAAAAACAGGCTCATGCAAGTCATCATAAATTTACTAAATAACGCAAAAGACGCACTAAATTTACAAAAGATAGAAGAAAAAAATATAAAAATAAAGATTGATAGCGATGAAAAATTTGCTTACCTAAGCGTAGAAGATAACGGTGGTGGCATAGATAAAAATGTGATAGATGAGATTTTTAAGCCATATTTTACTACCAAAGAAGATGCCAAAGGCACTGGCTTAGGACTATATATGTCAAAGCAAATAATCGATCAATTTAACGCAGAAATAACAGCGGGCAACAGCGATAATGGAGCCTGTTTTTTAATAAAGTTACCACACAAAGGAGAGATAGATGAATAAAATTTTAAAGAACCTAACGGTTTTGCTTGTCGAAGACGATAGCGACAGCAAAAAGATCATGCACGATGTGCTAAGTGACAATTTTGAAAAAGTTTTTACTGCTCAAAATGGTGATGAAGGTTTGAAAAAATTTAAAAAATACAACCCAAATATGGTAATTACAGATGTATTTATGCCAATTAGTGATGGACTTGATATGACAAGATATATCAAGGAAATTTCTAAAGACACACCTGTCATCGTCCTAAGTGCGCATAGCGAAAAGGAGACTTTATTAAAGGCTATCGATGTTGGCGTTGATAAGTATCTCATAAAACCTATCATGGCAGATGATCTTTTAAAAACGATAGAAAATGTCGCAAAAAGCAAGATAGAAACTGCAAACATCATCCAAGTTGCAAACGGATATAGCTTTAACAAAATTAAGCGCGTACTTATCAGAGACGGTGTTGAAATTTCACTTACTAAAAAAGAGCTTGCATTTATCTCACTTTTGATAAAAAGACTTGGTACGCTCGTGCTTCATGATGAGATTAAAAGCGTCGTTTGGGTTGGCGAGAGCGTTACAGAAGCAGCTATTAGAACCTTTGTTAAGCGCGTTAGAGACAAAGTTGGCAACAATTTTATAAAAAATGTCCCAGGACTTGGTTACAAAATAGACAGAAGACTTTCCTAGTTAATGAGAATTTATATTAATTAAGTTTTTTTATAGTCCTTATACTCTAAAATAACGAATCATTAATATAAATTTAACTAGGAGGATATTTTATGCGACCATCTCAGCTACTACACTATGATTATAGTGTAGCAAAGCTATTTATGTTTGCCACGATACTCTTTGGTATCATAGGCATGGTTGTTGGCGTAGTTATAGCTTTTCAAATGGCCTGTCCAGAGCTTAACTACATAGCCGGCGAATATTCGGCGTTTGGGAGGTTGCGTCCTCTTCATACTAATGGCATCATTTTTGGCTTCATGCTCTCAGGCATCTTTGCCACTTGGTACTACATCGGACAGCGTGTTTTAAAGGTCTCGATGAGCGAGTCGCCATTTTTGATGTTTATCGGCAAGCTTCACTTTTGGCTATATATGCTTGTTATGGTTTTGGCTGTTGTTACGCTTTTTATGGGCGAGAGCACAGCGAAAGAGTACGCTGAGCTTGAGTGGCCACTAGATATCGCAGTGGTCGTTGTTTGGGTGCTTTGGGGCGTTAGTATATTTGGCCTCATCGGTATCCGCCGCGAAAAGACGCTTTATATCTCAGTTTGGTACTACATCGCTACATTTTTAGGCGTTGCGATGCTATATCTCTTTAATAATATGGAGGTTCCAACAAGACTTGTTAGCGGATATGGCTCATGGTTACACTCTGTCTCTATGTACGCTGGCTCAAACGACGCTTTGGTTCAGTGGTGGTACGGCCACAACGCAGTTGCATTCGTCTTTACAGTGGCTATCATCGCTCAAATTTATTATTTCTTGCCAAAAGAGAGCGGTCAGCCGATATTTTCATATAAATTATCATTATTTTCATTTTGGGGTTTGATGTTTATTTACCTTTGGGCTGGCGGACACCACCTAATATACTCTGCTACGCCTGATTGGATGCAGACTATGGGCTCAGTCTTTTCTATCGTTTTGATCCTGCCTTCATGGGGTTCAGCGATAAATATCCTTCTTACGATGAAGGGCGAGTGGGCGCAGCTTAGAGAGAGTCCGCTTATTAAATTTATGGTCCTAGCTTCGACATTTTATATGTTCTCAACACTTGAAGGACCGATACTTTCTATCAAGTCAGTAAACGCCCTAGCGCACTTTACCGACTGGGTACCAGGACACGTTCACGACGGCGCGCTTGGCTGGGTTGGCTTTATGATCATGGCGGCACTTTATCATATGACACCGCGCGTGTTTAAGCGTGAAATTTACTCAAAGTCGCTAATGGAAGCTCAGTTCTGGATACAAACAACAGGTATCGTTTTATACTTCGCGTCTATGTGGATCGCTGGTATCACACAAGGTATGATGTGGAGAGCGACTGATAGCTATGGAAATTTACTCTACTCGTTCATAGACACGGTAGTTGTGCTTATCCCATACTACTATATAAGGGCTATTGGCGGACTTCTTTATCTAGTTGGCTTCTTGATGTTTGCTTATAATATCTACAAATCAACTTCTGCTAAAGCTATCTTAGCAGAGCCAAAAAGCGCTTCGCCAATGGGTGGCGGGGCAAAAGCTAGCGCGGAGGTGATGTGATGTTTGCTTGGTTAGAAAAAAATCCATTCTTTTTTGCGGTTTGTGTATTTGTCGTTATCGCTTACGCTGGCATAGTTGAAATTTTGCCAGACTTTGCAAACAGAGCTAGACCGCTTGAGGGCACAAAGCCTTACACCGTCTTAGAGTTAGCTGGCAAAAACATCTATATGCAAAATGGCTGCAACACTTGCCACTCTCAAATGATCCGTCCATTTAAAGCAGAGACCGATAGATACGGTATGTACTCGCTAAGTGGCGAGTTTGCATACGATCGCCCGCACCTTTGGGGCTCAAAAAGAACAGGACCAGATCTTATGCGTGTGGGTAACTATAGAACGACTGACTGGCATGAAAATCACATGCTAAATCCAGCCTCAGTAGTGCCAGGCTCGATCATGCCAGCATATCCATTTTTATTTAAGAAAAATGCTGATATAGAGACTGCTTACGCTGAAGCGCTAACGGTTAAAAAGGTCTTTAACACGCCTTATGACGAAAAAGATATGCCAGCACTTGGCACGCTAGAGCAGACAAATGCTAACGTCAAGGCTGAGGCTGCAGCTATCATCGAAAATATGAAAGATGAGCAGGTAAAAAGTGCTTTTGCAAAAGGTGAAATTCGCCAGATCGTAGCACTGATTGCTTATCTAAATAGCCTAAAGTAGGAGCGTAAGATGGAGAACATTAGAGAGTTTCAAGCTTATGGCTATTTTTTCTTGACAGCATTTTTGGCGATCACTTTGTATGCTTATTTTTTTCATCTTTATAAGAGCGAAAAAACTGGTAGAAGAAACTATGAGAAATACTCAAAACTAGCGCTTAACGATGAGATCGGTGGCGAAATTTTAGAGCGTAAGGCTACAAAGGAGAGCGTATGCAATGGCTAAATTTAGAAGATAATGTAAATTTACTAGCTCTTATAGGAGCGGCTCTAATCATCGTGCTTACCATCGTTGTAGCTGGTAGGTATGTGGGGCAGATGAAGGTTAAAAAAGATGAGAGCGTTGAGCTTAGCGAGCACAACTGGGACGGCATAGGTGAGTACAAAAACCCTGTCCCACTTGGCTGGGCGGTTGTCTTTTTACTAGCGCTAGTTTGGGCGGTTTGGTACTATTTGCTGGGCTATCCGCTAAATTCTTACTCACAAATCGGCGAGTATAACAAAGAGGTTAAAGAGGCAAACGCCAAATTTGAAAAAGAGTATGCAAACCCAAGCAAAGAGACGCTTCACGCTATGGGCGAAAGCATCTATCTCGTGCAGTGCTCGGCATGTCACGGCATCACAGGCGATGGCATAGGTGGCAAGGCTGCAAATTTACAAATTTGGGGTAGCGAAAAAGGCATAGTTGAGACTATACTAAATGGCTCAAAAGGGCTTGATTACCCTATGGGTGAGATGCCAGCAGGCTTAGCTGACGCTGATAGCGCAAAGGCGATCGCAGCTTACGTGGCTAAAGAGATAAGCGCGATAAAAAGCACTAAAAATGAAAATTTAGTAGCCACTGGCAAAGAGCTTTATGCTACATGTGCGTCGTGCCACGGCGAAGATGGCAAGGGCATGGATGGTATGTCAGTTGATCTTAGCAAATATGGATCGGCTAGCTTTGTAGCTGACGTGCTAAATCGTGGCAAAAAAGGAGCGATCGGCACTATGCCTAAATTTAATGATGGCAGGCTAAATGAGATCCAGCAAAGCGCAGTTGGCGAGTACGTCATATCGCTATCAAAGGGCGAATAATGGAAAATAAAAATAGAAACATCTTTGCCTTAAACGGCATTAGCGGATTTTTAATAGCGGTGGTGCTTTTGCTCTCTATCCTAGCGGTGCTTACATACGTTGGCATCGGCTTGCAAAAAGAGGTCGCAACCAAACCTTACTCACTAAAAGATGCAGCTAGCATCGAGATGAAGAGCGTAGATAACGCTAAACACGTCATTGTAAAGGAGTAGCGATGCTAGGCATAATAGAAAAAGCCATTATCCTGCTAATAGTCGTCGCAGGCGCCATTTGTGCCTGGTCGGTACTTACGCCAAATCACCTATTTGTAGGTTAAATTTGAAGAAATTTGCACTCATTTTTATCATTTTGCTCTGGCAAAATTTGGCTTGGGGTGCAAATTTTGTTATCAATGATGATAGAATTTTAAGCCAAAAAGTGAGCCAAAAGCTAAATGAGATCGGCAGTGAGCTTTATCAAAAAAGTGGCATAAATTTAGTAGTTGGTCTATATAAAGATGGCGAGCTGGACACGCTTTTTAAGGAGCAAAATTTAAGCTCGCCTTTTGTATTTTTAGCACTCATAAAAGATAAGCAAAAGGTTGAAATTTTTAGCGATACAAACACTTCAAAGCTCTTTAACAAGGAGCAAATTCTAAGTGTAAATCCAGAATCAGGCACCATTATCCCCATTTTAGTCTCAAAAAACGGCAAAGATGTCTATAACGCCGCTATCTTAAACGGCTACGCTGATATAGCCGAGCAGATCGCTGAGAGCTTAAATTTAAAGCTAGAAAGCGGCATCGGTAGCTCAAACAAAACGACTTTAAATTTCTTGCGAATTTTCATCTACAGCTTGATCGCATTTTTCGTGCTCATCATCTTTTATAAAAAGGTAAAAAATGGCTAAAAAGAGCTTTTGGCCTTATGGCATCGTGCTTAGCATAGTCGCTATCATCTTGGCTTGTGCCGCAACCATCGTTGTTGCGATCAACAACCCAGTCGAGATGGATAGCGCTTATATGCAAAGTCATCAAAGCATCGATGAAAATATCACATCTATAAAAGAGAGCGAGGCAAGATTTGATGAGAAATTTGACCTTAAATTTGAGCCAGAATTTAAAGGTTTGCAGGGTAAGTTTAAATTTCTTCTAACGCCAAAAAATGGCGAAATTTCAAGCCTTGGCTATGAAATTTTACTAACTCGCCCACAAACAAACAAAGATAACAAAACATTAAGCGCCTCATGGCAAGAGAATGAGCTTGTAAGCGAGAGTGTTGGCCTAAAAGAGGGCAGGTGGCAGCTACTTTTAAGGCTAAGCGACAAGCAAGATACGAGATATTATAAATTTGATTTTAACGCTACAAAGTAAGTTAAATTTGCATCCAAAAGTTTTTAGCCAAGGTCAAAATCAAATTTAAATTTTTACTTTCTAGCCAGCTCAAACCTCTTTAAAGCCAAAATTTAAGCCCAAACGCTTGCTGGTTGTGACGTATTCTTTAAATTTATAGATGAGCGGTGACCAACTTTTAGTATCGATCTTTTCATCTTTTAACAAATTTTCATCCACAAAGATGCCAACTATCTTGCAAGTGACGATGCAAAACCACTCCTTTATCTCGCACTTTTCTACGATCGTTTCTATCTGTATCTTGCACTCTTTTATGCGCGCGCTTTAGTTTTTGGCGCTAAATTTAAGCAATATAAACCCCGCGGCACCCGAAACTACCGAACCTAGCAAGATAGCGAGCTTGTCGGTGTAGGCAAAGGCGTCCGTGTCGTTGTAGGCTAGGCCGTTAATGAAAAGGCTCATCGTAAATCCTACGCCGCAAAGTACTGCGATGCCGTAAAGCTGGATGAAATTTGACCCCTCTGGCAGCTTGGCTAGCTTAAATTTGATCGCCAAAAAGCTAAAAGAAAATACCCCGACTTGCTTGCCGATGAAAAGCCCCAGCGCCGTGCCTAGCGCGACCGGAGACAAAATCTCGTCCAGTCCGACGCCTCGCAGTGAGATGCCTGCGTTTACGAAGGCAAATATCGGCAGCACGCCAAACGCCACCCAGCCGTGCAGGTCGTGCTCGATGCTTTTTAGCATAGATTTGCCCGGCTCGTCTTTAAAGCTAAGCGGTATGAAAAAGGCCGCCACGACGCCGGCAAGCGTGGCGTGAACGCCAGATTTTAGCACCGCTACCCACATCACCGCGCTTACGATTAGATACGCCGCCTTGCTCTTTACGCCGAGTCTGTTTAGCGCAAAAAGTGCGGCTAGGCAAACGCTCGCGACCGCAAGCATTTGGGCGCTAAGCTCGCTCGTGTAAAATAGCGCGATAATCACGATCGCGCAAAGGTCGTCGACGATCGCTAGCGTCATGAGGAAAATTTTTAAACTAGTCGGTACGCGAGGCCCGAGTAGGCTCAAAATCCCCAGAGCAAACGCGATATCCGTCGCCGTCGGTATCGCCCAGCCGCCAAGCGCGAAGGAGTCGTGCTTCGTAAAAAGATAGAAGATAACCGCGGGCACTATCAGGCCGCCTGCCGCGCCGATCGCTGGTAGCGCGATTTGCGACGGATTTTTTAGCTCGCCCTCCAGCACCTCGCGCTTTAGCTCAAGTCCGATGAGAAAGAAAAATACCGCCATCAACCCGTCGTTCACCCACAAGATCAGGGGTTTGCTTAGTCCGTATTCGCCGAAGCTCATGGTAAATTTGGTATTTAAAAATTCGTTGTAAAAATCGCTCAAAAACGTATTTTGACACAGTAGCGCCGCGACCGTAGCGATCATCAGCAAAATCCCGCCGCTGGCTTCGTGTTTTAAAAACTCTTTTATTCCGCCCATTTTGCTTCCTTTTTATAAATTTTGGCGATTATAGCGTATTTTTACGCTCGCATAAAATTCGGGCGAATTTGACTATAATCAAGTCAAATTTAAAGGTAAATTTAGTAGACGCGTCGCTAAAATTTGCCATGCCACGCTTGCGGGAGCAGGACGCTTGCGCACGGTTTTTATAGATTAAGGAGCGAAAATGAATGAAATTTTAGATATATGCAAGCGTGCAAAGGCTGTTTGCGGCGAGCTTTTGAGACTTGATAGCAGGGCTAAATTTGAAATTTTAAACGCCGTGGCAGACGAGCTACTCGCGCAAAAAGAGGCTATAAAAGCGGCAAACGCCAAAGACCTTGCAAACGGCGAGAAATCGGGCCTTAGCTTGGCGTTGCTTGATCGTTTGCGACTAACGGATGCCCGCATCGAGGCTATGGCGAAGGGCGTGCGCGAGGTGGCGGGCTTTGCCGAGGTCGTAGGCGAAAATTTAGGCGGCTGGAGCCATCCAAACGGCATGCAAATCAGCCGCATTCGCGTGCCGCTGGGGGTGCTCGGTATCATCTCGCCCTTTTTGATCTTTTGTGGTGGCAAGCAAAACTGGAAAGCCGTAGTAAAAGCCAGATCTGTTTAACTCTTTATGCATTTTTGCTCCTTTTTGAAATTGTAGCCCCCAGCACTTTAAGGCTTAAATTTTTAATGAATTTAGAAAAATTTTTAAAGCTTAGCTTAAGTGAGAAAAAGCGCTCTTTTATCAGCTTTTGGCTATCATTTTTAAAAATTTAAGAGAGAAAAATGCGCAATCTAAATCAACTTTTCGTCTTTACAAACTCGCGTAAGATCAGGGAATTTAACGCTGGTTTTAATGACGAGCTAATCCCAAAAAGCCTAAGCATCGCAGAGTTTTATAAAAAAGCCGTTTTTGTAAATGGTCGCTTTGAGTGCGATAGCACCTACGCTTTAGTGCTTATGAACAGATCCTGTGCCAGCGTCAAAGAGGCAAACTCGGTGCTTAAAATCCCAACTGAGTTTTTTGAGTTTTTGAAAAACAACGACTATCTTTTTTCATTTTTTAAAGAGCTAGCTATCAGCAAAAAGAGCATTGCTGAGATAAAATTTAACGACATTTACGCTGATTTTGAGGAGCATTTAAGCATACTTGAAGCGGTTTTAAAAGAGTATGAGAGCTTGCTTGATAAAGAGGATCTTTATGATGATATAACCCTGCCAAAAATTTACTCGATAAATGAAGCTTACATAAGAAGTTTTAGTGAAATTTCACTGCACATTGATGGCATTTTAAGCGAGTTTGAGTGGGAAATTTTAGAAAAAATTTCAAAACTAACCACGCTAAAAATTATCTTTCAAACTAGCGTTTTTAACAAAAAACTAATCGATAAGATAAGGCAAATTTCAGCCATTAATGAGCTTGAAAACTATAAAAAATATGAGCTAAATTTAAACACAAACGAGCTAACTTGCTTAGAAAATATCACAAAATTTGAGCCAGTTTTAGTAAGAAATTTCGCTACAAGGAGCTTGCAGTGCGCTTACGCTATGGCAAAGGCGAGCGAGTTTGTGCGTGAGGGCATAAAGCCTGAAAATATCGCAGTCATATTGCCAGATGAGGGCTTTAGCGAGATTTTAAGGCTTCATGATAGCGCTAAAATTTTTAACTACGCTATGGGTGAGAGCTTTAAAAATACAAAATTTTATGAGGCGCTTTACTACATCACAAGAGCGATCAATGAAGAGGCAAGCCCAGTTTTTGATCAAAGCAGGTGTGAGAGCTACGAGGAGCTTGGCTTTATTTTAAGCGAATTTGGCGTGAGCGTGCAGCTTTTTGAGAAATTTAGGGCTGGCTATTTTGAGTTGTGTGAATTCGCTAAATTTAAAGAGCTAATAGATGAGCTTTTGGTGCTTGAAAATGAGCCAAGATGCGAAGAGAAGCTCGCACTTGAGCTTTTTAGGATGGAGAATTTATGCAGGTATTTTAGCTTTAGCTTAAAGCAGCTAAGTGAGATTTTCTTGCTAAATATCTTGCGCCTAAGCATCGACGACGTGGGCGGCGGAAAGATCAGCGTCATGGGCATTCTAGAGAGCCGCGGGATGAAATTTGATGGCGTCATCATAGTTGATTTTAACGACAACTTCATCCCAGCAAGAAGCGCAAACGAGATGTTTTTAAACTCAAAAGTGAGGCAAAAAGCGGGGCTTATAAGCTACGTTGAGCGTGAAAATTTGCAGAGATTTTACTACGAAAGTCTCATAAATAACGCCAAAAAAGTGGCGATAAGTTGCTGCGTAAATGAAGAGAGCATACCTTCAAGATTTTTAAAAAATTTCAAAACGATAAAAGATGAGAAATTTAGCGATGAGGCCTATTTAAAGCTATTTTTAAAAGGGGAGGCGAGTTTAAATTTAAGTGACGATGAGGTTATTTTAGAGCATGATTTCTTCGCAAATCCACTCTCGTTTTCGACGCTAAATTTATTTCTAACTTGCCCAAGAAAATACTACTACACAAAGATAGCCCACATAGATGCGCCAAAAGCTATTGCAAGCGAGCTTGGCACAAAGCAAGGAAACAGCGTTCATAGCGCACTTTTTGAATACTATACGAGTGAGTTTTATAAGCAAAATAACACCTTTGATCTAGCCGTTTTTAAAGAGATGCTAGCAAAGCAAAATCTTACGCCACTTGAGTTTGAAATTTGGACGCATAAATTTAAAGAGTATGAAATTTATGAAAACGAGCGTTTAAGGGCTGGTTTTAGGGTGCTTGAGTGTGAAAAAGAGATGCAAAGCGAGTTTTGCGGCGTGCAGATAAAGGGATTTATCGATAGGATCGATGCAGACGCAAACGGCGACGTACTCATACTTGATTATAAAACGGGCGAAGCAAATGTAAATTCGCTCCAGCTTGCCTTTTACGAAGCGCTTTACGGCGGAGAGGTGCGAAGTGCTTACTATGCCCTAAAAAACGAGCCTAGCTTACTATGCCCTAAAAAAAGCGTAGAGGATCTAAACGGCGAGATAGAAAAGCTAAAAGCCATAAACAAAACCAAGATAAATTTTGAAAGAAAGAGCGGTGCTTGCGCATTTTGCGAATACGTCACACTTTGTAGGAGAGAGTTATGAAAAATTTTTTAGCCCTAAAAGCAAGTGCTGGAAGCGGTAAGACCTTTGCGCTGAGCGTTCGCTACATCGCTTTGGTGCTTCGAGGCGAAAATATAAACGAGATCGTGGCTTTAACTTTTACAAAAAAGGCAGCAAACGAGATGAAAGAGCGCATAATCGCTACTTTTTTGGACTTGCAAAACAAAAAAGGCGAGCTTGAAGCGGTGTGCGCGGAGCTTGATATAAGCCAAGATGAGGCGATAAAAAGGCGAGATGAGCGCCTTGGCGTCTTTTTGCAAAGCGAGCTAAAAATTTATACATTTGATGCGTTTTTCTCTGGGATTTTGAAAAAATTTAGCCAAAATTTAGGCATTAGCCCTGATTACAGCGTGCAAGATAGCTTGCAAGATCTGGCGTGGAAAAAATTTGTAAAAGAGGCGAGCAAGGATAAAAAGCTTCTTAGTGAGCTAGCACTTATGATGATCATCTCAAGCCAAAAAGAGGCTAGCTTTTCGCAGACTTTGGCAAAATTTTATGAAAGCTTTGGCGGCGAGCTAAAAGATAGTGGCGCAAGCTATCCAGATGATAGCAAAGTAAGGGCGGCGCAAAGGGCGATAAATGAGTATATAGGCTTGCAAAATGGCGCTAGCGATGCGGCTAAAAAGACATTTGGCGAGCAGAATTTATTTGAGCTATTTAAGAGTAAGGTTTTTGCTAGAGAAAGCCTAGATTACCGCACTTTTAACAAAATTTATACCCCAGAGCTTGATAGGCTCTTTTTTGAGCTAAAAGAGGCAGCAAAAAACTACATTTTAGAGGTCGAAAAGTATAGGCTAAGTGGCTTTAGCAAGCTATTAAAACTTTATAAGGCGTCAAATTTAGAGCTAAACAAGGAGATAAATGCGCTAAGTTTTGCTGATATAAACAAGCTGGTTTTTAAGCTTTTGGTGCAAAATTTGGATAAAGAAGCGCTTTATTTTAGGCTCGATGGCAGGATAAATCACCTCTTAGTCGATGAGTTTCAAGATACAAACGTGATCCAGTATGAGATCATCTTGCCATTAATCGCTGAAATCGTCTCTGGATACGGCCAAAACGGGCTTGGAAGCTTCTTTTACGTGGGTGACACGAAGCAGAGCATCTATAAATTTAGGGGTGGCAAAAAGGAGCTTTTTGACAAGCTTGGAGATGATTTTACTCAGATAGATATAGAAAATTTGCCAAGCAACTACCGAAGTTTAAAGGCTTTGGTGAAATTTAATAACGCCGTTTTTGAAGAAATTTATCAAAGATATGGGCTTAGTTTTGAGCCACAAGAGCCGGCTAAAAAAGATGAGACGCTAAGCTACGAGGTAAGTGGCGAGTGTGCGTATTTTGAAGTAGAAAAAGATGACTACGGCTACTTGCGTGTGCTAAGCGATGAAGATATCGCAGGTGCGGTCGTTTCGCAAGCAAGTGAGCTTTTAAAAGCTGGCGTAAATGCAAGCGATATAACCGTGCTTTGCTGGAAAAATAGCGACATTAGCCTCATCTCAGAAGTGCTTAGTAGCGCAGGGATCAAAAGCGTCAATGAAGGCACTTTGGAGCTAAAAAGAACGCCGCTTGTCGCTGCAATCATCGAGTATGCGAAATTTTGCCTATTTAAAGAAGAAATTTATGAAAAAAATGTAAAAGCGCTAGTAAATGCAAATGTCAAAAAACTAAACATAAAGCCAGAAGTGAGCGCGACAAATAGCCTATTTTACCTAGCGAAAAATTTAGGCATAAGCATGGCAGACGTTGATATCTTGAGGCTTTTTGAGCTAAGCGTGGGGTATAAAAATTTAAGTGATTTTATATTTAACCTTGAAAACTTTAGCTCTAAAATCAGCCCAAAAAGTAGCGACGGCGTGAGAGTGATGACCGTGCATAAGTCAAAGGGGCTTGAGTTTGCTCACGTCATAGTTTGCGATATGATGGGTAAGGGCAGGGGCGATGACTCAAATTTCATAACCGAATATAGCGAAAAGGGCGAGTGGATCGTAAAGAGTAAAATTTCAGGTAGAGAAAATTTTGATAGCGACTATGCAAGCGTTTTAGAGCAGATGAAAGAGCTTGAAAAGCAAGAAAATATCAATAAAATTTACGTCGCATTCACAAGGGCAACAAAGTCGCTCATCATCATCAAACAAGCCGTCCCAAGCGGAAATAGCCCAAGCTTTTTTTCATTTTACACAAGAAGCGACAAGAGCGAAGCAAACGACTATCTTGATCTAAAAGAGTTTAGCTTTGGCAAAATTTTGCCTAGTAAAACTGAGAAAAAAGAGCTAAAAAAAGATGAAAAAATGCCTGAAATTTTAAAGATAGAGAGGCAAGAGGTAGAGGCGAAAGAGCAAAAGACGAGTGGGAAAAATTTAAGTGCGATATATTTTGGTCTGGCGTTTCACTATCTGCTTGAGATGAGCGAGAAATTTGATGAAATTTCACTAGAAAAAGCTAAAAATTTGATGCTAAATAAATTTCATAAATTTTTGTCGCTTGAGGCACTTGAAGATGCTTTTTTTAGGGCAAAAATGCTTATAAGAGAGCCAAAATTTATAGAGTGCATAAAAGGCAAAGAAATTTATAAAGAGCAGCCATTTAAAGTGAAAAATGAGCTAAAACAGATGGACCTTTTTTGTTTTAATGAGCGTGAAATTTGTGTGATTGATTATAAAACGACAGATAAAAATATAGAAGAGAACAAAAAACAGGTAAAAGAGTATAAAGATGCGCTCGCTAAATTTTATGAAAAACATAGTATAATCGCCGTTATTTTCTATGCACTTGAAGGCAAAATTTCATATATTGAAGTTTAAACGCTACTTAATTTAAGCTTTGTCAAAGCATTGTTTAAATACAATCACAACTCAAAAATTAACTTGGCAAAGGTAAGAAAATGACAAAAATAACAAAGCCAAACGAAGTTAAGCGAGACTGGATCGTAGTTGATGCAGCTGGTAAGCGCTTTGGTAGATTGCTAACTGAGGTAGCAACTATACTTCGTGGCAAAAACAAACCATGCTTCACGCCAAACGTAGATTGTGGCGACTATGTTATCATCATAAATGCTTCTAAAGTAGAATTTACTGGTAATAACAAAGCTGAAGATAAACTTTATCACAGACACTCAGGATATTTTGGCAGCGTAAAGAGCGAGAAATTTGGCGATTTGATAGCAAATAAGCCAGAAAAACTATTTAAATTAGCTGTTCGTGGCATGCTTCCAAATACAAAACTTGGAAGAGAGATGATAAAAAAACTAAAAGTTTATGCTGGCAGTGAGCATCCTCATACGGCACAAATAGCTAAAAAAGAAGGAAAATAATTATGGCAAAAGTTTATGCAACTGGTAAAAGAAAAACTGCCGTAGCAAAGGTTTGGATAAAGTCTGGAAGCGGTAAAATCGTAGTAAATGGTATGGATCTTAACACTTGGCTTGGCGGTCACGAGGCTATCAAGCTTAAAGTTATTCAACCACTTTTAGTAACAAAACAAGAGAGTTTAATAGATGTAGTAGCTACAACTTTAGGTGGCGGTTATTCAGCACAAGCTGAGGCTTTAAGGCACGGCATTTCACGTGCTTTAGCTGATATGGATGCTGATTTTAGAGCGGCACTTAAACCAAAAGGCTTACTAACTAGAGATTCTCGTGTTGTTGAACGTAAGAAATTTGGTAGAAGAAAGGCTAGAAGAAGCCCACAATTCTCTAAACGTTAATGGTTTTTTGCAAGTGCTTTTGCATTTGCAAAATTTAGGTTATGTAAATTTCAGATTTACATTATTAATTAAATTAGAATTTAGAGTTGGTTTATATTTTTTTAGTTAAAATGAAACCACTTTAAAATAAACCCTATTTGAAAGGAATTCTATTATGAAAAAGATTGCTTTAGCTATGGTTGCCGCAACAGCGGTTTTTGCGTCTAACGCAGCATACAACTATGAGATCACTCCAACTATCGGTGGTGTTCATCCAGAAGGAAATCTACGTGTAAAAGACCACAATTTTGTTGGTATTAGAGCGGCTAGAAACCTTGAAGATTTCTTCTTTGACCAAGTTGAACTTGGTGTTGATTACTCTCAAAAACTTAAAGAGAGAACAGGTAACGTTGTAAGAGAGGGTAGAGCTCTTAGATACCACGCTAACCTTGTAAAAAATATCGTTGACTTTGGACCAGTTAGCCTATATGGTTTAATCGGTGCTGGTTATGAAGATGTTCCAGCTATCTTTGTTAAAAATGAAGATGGTGGCTTTGGTCAATATGGTCTTGGTTTAAGATACCAAGTAACTGATAGATTTGCTCTTAAAGCAGAGGCAAGAGACGCTATCAAATTTGAGCATGCTGATCACAACCTATTCTATTCACTAGGCTTTGGCATCGGTCTTGATTCAAAAGCAGCTCCAGTTGTAGCAGCAGCTCCAGCAGCAGCTCCAGCAGCAGCTCCAGCTCCAGTTCTTGATGATGACAATGATGGCGTGCCAAATGATATCGATCAATGCCCTAACACTCCAGCTGGTGTAGTTGTTGACGAAAGAGGATGCGAGAAAGTTATCGTTCTTAGAGACCTAGATGTTAACTTCGCATTTGATAGCTACAAAGTTGGACCAAAATATGCAGCTGAGATCAAAAAAGTAGCTGACTTTATGGGCGAACACCCAGATTATAAAGTTGTACTTGCTGGTCACACTGATAGCATAGGTACAGAAGCTTATAACCAAAAACTATCTGAAAAAAGAGCAAAAGCAGTGGCTGAGGTTCTTGCTGGTTACGGCGTAGAAAAAGCTAAAATTTCTACAGTTGGTTACGGCGAACTTAAACCAATCGCTACAAACAAAACTAAAGAAGGTCGCGCTCAAAACAGACGTGTTGAAGCTACTTTCAATAAATAATTTTATTATTTAAAATTACTTCTTTAGGGCTTGGCTTCGGCTGAGCCCTTTTTTATTTCTGCGGAGATTATCATGAAAAAAACTATACTTTTTGACTTAGATGGCACACTTATAGACTCTACTTCTGCTATTTTAAAAGGCTTTGATACGGCTTTTTTAGCTCACGGCAAGAAAGAACCTGATCATGATGCATTAAAATCTCTAGTAGGATATCCGCTTGAAATAATGTTTGAAAAACTCGGTGCCAAGAATAATTTAATAGGTGAATATGTAAAAGAGTATAAAGCTTGCTACGAGAAGATCTATTTAGATGAGACTGTGCTTTTACCGCATGCTATGGATGCTCTAAAAGAAGCTAGCACGTTTGCTGATGTTGGTGTTGTTACGACAAAGACATCAAAATTTTCTATCATTTTACTTGAGTATTTAGGTGTTATGAAATTTATAAAAACGGTTGTCGGACGAGATGATGTAGTAAATCCAAAACCAGATCCAGAACCTATAAATTTAGCTTTAAAGAGACTAGAAAAAGAAAAAGACAATGCGTTTATGGTTGGCGATACCATCATGGATCTAAAGGCTGCTAAAGCTGCTCTTATAACGGGCGTTGGCCTTACATGTGGATATGGCAAAGAGTCCGATTTAAGGCAGTTTAGCGAACATATATTTGCAAACCCACATGAGGCTGTCAGCTTTATCAAAGAAGCATAATAGTGAAAGTTTATTAAAGCTCCTGAGTCTGATACTACTTTAAATGCAATGTTATTCATAAAAATTTTTGATTTTAACTTTCTGCAAAATACTTCGTTCAGATACAAAAAATTTTATAATTTTATGTCAAAAATACCTGCTACTATTTTATCAATCTAGATAATTCTTGCTTTTAATAAATATGCATTTATTAGTTAGAGATTTTGAGATTTTGTTGGTATCGAAAAAAGATCTCATAGCACTTGTTATAAATACAAGCGATACTAAATCAAGCGTAGATGATGGCAAAAAGATCCGCCAAAATGTGCTTAGATTTAAGATCCCTTACTTCACAACTATCCGTGCAGCACTCGCAGCTGCTAAGTCACTAAGCACAGTTCAAACTGGCAAAGCACTTGAAGTAAAAAGCTTACAAGAGTATCTAAACCAGAGGTAGTAAATTTAGTGGCAGTTTTTGCTGCCACTAGCTAAATTTCACTTCTATTTGATTAGTTATTTTTTAAAGCGCTAGCTACCTTTAAAGCGCTTGCAAATGCAAAATGCAGGTTGTATCCGCCAAGCATGCCAGTGATATCTAAAGCTTCTCCTATAAAATAAAGCCCTTTTACGCTTTTGCACTCTAAATTTTCATCTAAAAACTCTGTTTTTACGCCACCTTTTGTAACTTCAGCCCTTTCAAAGCCAAATGTCCCAGCTGGAGCAAATTCGTAAGCAAAAAGCCTTTTTATGATACTTTTTTCATCATCACTAAATTCATAAAATGCCCTATTTTTTAAACCAAAATTTCTTAAAAACTCCAGCACAAATCTCTTTGGTAATGGCAAAACTGAACTAAGTTGCTTTTTACCATTTACTAAATTTATCTCACTAAATTTAGGCAAAAAATTTATACAAATTCGACCCTTTTGCCAAAAGAGTGAGGCATTTAGTATCGCTGGACCACTTATTCCTCTATGCGTAAAAAGCAGATCACCACTAAATTTATGGCTCTCGTTTTTGGTATTTATCACTACATCTGCACTTAGACTAACACCGCTAAGCTCTTTAAACCAAAACTCATCTTTTTGCACGCTAAAGCCAACAAGAGCAGGGGCAGGCATTGAGAGCTCAAGGCCAAATTCGCTAGCTATCTTATAGCCAACATCACTTGCGCCAAGGGCTTTGTAGCTTAGTCCGCCACTTGCGATGACTAAATTTTTGGTTCTAAATTTCTCATCTCTCGTTGAAATTTCAAAAATTTCATCTACTTTTTTGGCGCCGACAACCTCTTTGTTATAAAAAATATCTGCATTTTGCCTTTTTAAAAGCAGGCTCAAAACGCTCTTTGCACCGCTATCACAGAAAAATTGATTTTGCTTTTGCTCGCTAAATTTAAGCTCACTAAAAAATCTCAAAACCTGATCTGGACTTAGCACTTTTAAAATTTGCTCTATAAATTTTTGCTCGCCAAGGTAGTTTTTGGCGCTTATAAAGCGGTTTGTGATGTTGCACCTGCCGCCGCCGCTTGCTAAGATCTTTTTGCCAGCGCTGCTGTTTTTCTCTAAAATGGCAACCTTTTTGCCCTTTAAATTTGCCCCTAAAAAGAGCCCGCTAGCGCCAGCACCAACGATGATGACGTCGTAGATCAAAACTTCAAGCTCTCTTTTAAAGCCGCCTCGCTTGTTAGGCGAGAGTCAAATTTTATCACTTGATTTTTCTCATTTTTGTAATAATCCACCACGCCTTTTTGGCTATTTAGTAGCTCTAAATTTAAGCTCGCTTCTGGGCTTAGGTAGATATTTTTAAAAATTCTTGGGTCATTTAGGCTAAATAGCAAAACAAGCCAGATCACGCAAAGCACCACGCAGACGATGGCAAGCACTTTAAAACTAAAAGCGTGCATGATGTATCCGCCAAACGCGCCCCCAACGAAGCTGCCAAAGTAGCCAAATGAGTTAAAGATGCCAAGAGCGGTGCCTTTTTGTGAGGATTTTACAAATTTGGTCGCGGTTGATTGCATGATGGGCTCGTGAAGGTTGAAACCTATAAAAAATATCGCGATGCCAACCACAAATATAAATTTCGTAAAGCTAAGGGCAAAAATGGCGTAGGTTAGGGCAAAAAGCAGCGTGCCAGCTATCAAGATGACCTTGCTAAGCCCCTTGCCATCGCCTAAAGCGCCAGCTAGCCCCATAGCCAAAAAGCCAAGCACAGCGCCAAGCGTATAGACCTTGTAAAGCTCGCTGCTCTCATAGCCATACTCTCTTACCAAAACGATCGGGATAACCAAAAATGCGATGCTTGTGAGCATCTTTTGCATGAAAGAGGTGAAATTTATGATCATGTAGTCTTTTTGTAAAAATAGCTTGCCAAATGGCACCTTCTCGGCCTTTGCGCTCACTTTTATCTCTTTTGGCACGACGGTGTAGAGTAGCACGACGCAAAGCAAGCTAAGTGTGGCGCTTAGATAAAAGAGGCTTGAAAGCCCGTAGTCCTTGGCAAGAAGCGGTCCAAGCACCATCGAAAGCGTGAAGCTAAGCCCTATAAAAGCGCCCATTATCGCCATGGCTTTTGAGCGATTTTCTTCAGCCACAAAGTCGCTTATCATCGCTGTTGCCACGGCTCCTACAGCCCCCACACCTTGTAAAAACCTGCCAAAAAGCATCGTGTAAATTTCACTTGCCAGCGCGCAGACGATAGAGCCAGCCACAAATATCAAAAGACCGATAGTTAGCGCTTTTTTGCGGCCGATCTTATCTGAGAGAGCGCCAAAAGGCACTTGAAACATCATCTGTGAGATCGCATAGACGCCTACTATTAGCCCCACTAAAAACTCATTTGCTCCGCTTAAATTTAGCGCATAGAGGCTAAGAACTGGTAGGACTATGAAAAGCCCAAAAAATCTGCTAGCTACGATAAAAGATAGTGGCAAAACGCTTTTTAACATAAATTTTCCCTTATTTTTAAAAGGACTAAGTTTATCATTTTAACACTAATTTAAATTTAAAAATTTAATCTACTTTTTTGTAAAATACTCCCAAAAATCAAGGAGTTTTGCGATGAAAATCGTGCTTGCGACATCAAATTTAGACAAAGTAAAAGAGATAAAAGAGTTTTTAAAAGGCTATGAAATTTACGCTTTAAGCGAGGTTGTAAAGCCATTTGAGATCGTTGAAGATGGCAGCACTTTTCAAGCAAATGCACTCATAAAGTCAAAAGCAGTTTTTGCAAAGCTCAAAGAGCAGGGACTTGATAGCGAGTTTATCGCGCTTAGTGATGATAGCGGCATCAGCGTGGATGCACTTGGTGGTGAGCCAGGGATCTACTCAGCGCGCTACTTTGACCTTGATGAAAATGGCAAAGTGTGCGGCAAAAACGCAAATGACGCAAACAACAGAGCAAAGCTAATTAGCAAGCTAAAGGCGCTAAATTTACAAAGCTCACCAGCTCATTACACCGCTTGTATCGCCATTAGCTCAAAATTTGGCGACTACACGACGCATGGCTTTATGTATGGTGAGGCGATAGATGAGGAACGCGGCGTAAACGGTTTTGGCTACGATGCACTCTTTATCCCAGATGGCTTTACAAAGACGCTTGGCGAGCTAGATAACGAGACAAAGCTTAAAATTTCTCACCGCTCAAAGGGGCTTGAACTTGCAAATTTCGTGCTAAAAAGTCTAAAGAAAAACTTTAGTTAAGCTCCTTTAGCCCCTTGCTGGCTCGCTCCAAAAGATCCAGTGCGCGAGGGTTTTGCTCTTTGCCTTTTAAAATTTCAAGTACTTCTTTGTAGTTTTTGGCAGCTTCGTTCTTTTGGCCAAGCTTTGCTAGGTCGTTAGCAAGCTCTACTAAAAGCTCCGAGCGGACGAGCTCGTTGTTACTTAACTCTGGCGTGATATCAAGTAAATTTAACGCTAAAAGGTGGTTTTCATGGGCTTTGTCAAAGTCATTTTTCATGTAGTAGGTGCCTGCGATGCCTTTTATACAGACGAGTTCGTCGTGCATCGGAGTATTTGGCGCATCGTCATAAATTTTTAGAGCTTCTTGAAAATTAGCAAGTGCTTCGTCATATCTGCCTAGCGCCTTTTGAGCCGCACCCAAGCTATGATAAGAGCGCGCTAGCAGTAGTTTGTCGCTCCCATTTGCCGCAAGCTCTAGGGCTTTTTGCGAGAGCCCTAGTGCCTTTTGAGGCTCTTTATTTACCATACGCATGCTAGCGCCATTTATGAGTGAAGTGATCGCCTGATCGGTGTTGCCAGCCTTTAGGCATGCCTGGGTCGCTTGTTCGGCTAAATTTATAGCGCGAGCTAAATTTCTATCACTTTTATAAAACTCATTTACGCTCTCTTGCACCAGCTCGTCGCAGCTACTTGCAAAGAGGCAAATAGGCGCTAAAAATGGCAAAATTTTCTTCATCTTTTTACCTTTAAAATTTGGCTCATTTTACCTTTTGAAGCTAGAAATTTATATTAACTTTGCTAAAATCACTAAAATTTTAAGGAGCCAAAAATGTCAAATATCTTAATCATCGGAGCAGGTGGCGTTAGCCAAGTCGCAACCGTAAAATGTGCGATGAACTCGGACGTTTTTACAAATATCACCCTAGCAAGCCGCACAAAAAGCAAGTGCGACGCGATCGCTAAATTTATAAAAGATCGCCTTGGCGTGCAGATAAAGACCGCGCAAATCGACGCTGACGACACAGCAGCTGTGGTGGAGCTCATCAAACAAACAAAGGCTGATCTGCTACTAAACGTCGCGCTGCCGTATCAAGACCTAACCCTTATGGACGCTTGCGTAAAGGCTGGCATACCTTACATCGACACCGCAAACTACGAGCACCCAGACACCGCAAAATTTGAGTATAAGCTTCAGTGGGCGAAAGATGATGACTTCAAAAACGCTGGCACCATGGCGCTTCTTGGCTCTGGCTTTGACCCAGGCGTGACAAACGTATTTTGCGCCTATGCACAGCAAAATTTATTTGATGAGATCCACGAGATCGACATCCTAGACTGCAACGCTGGCGATCACGGATATCCATTTGCGACAAATTTCAACCCAGAGATAAATTTACGTGAAGTTAACGCAAATGGCCGCTACTGGGAGGCTGGCAAATGGATCGAGACAAAGCCGATGGAGATCATGTTTAAGTGGGACTACCCAAAAGTTGGCGTCAAAGATAGCTATCTACTCTATCACGAGGAGCTAGAAAGCTTAGTAAAAAACATCAAAGGACTAAAGAGAATTCGCTTTTTCATGACCTTTGGACAAAGCTACCTAACTCACATGAAGTGCCTAGAAAACGTCGGCATGCTACGCATCGACGAGGTCGAGCATAACGGCATGAAAATCGTGCCGATCCAGTTTTTAAAGACCCTGCTGCCTGATCCTGCAAGCCTTGGCCCACGCACAAAAGGTAAAACAAACATCGGCTGCGTGATACGTGGTCTAAAAGATGGCAAAGAGCGCCAAGTCTATATCTACAACGTCTGCGACCACGAGGCTTGCTACGCCGAGACAGGCGCGCAGGCTGTTAGCTACACCACAGGCGTGCCAGCGATGATAGGCTCGATGATGGTCGCAAAGGGCATCTGGAGCGGCAAAGGCGTCTTTAACATGGAAAATTTCGACGCAAAACCTTTCATGGACGAGCTAAATAAGCAGGGGTTGCCGTGGGAGGTAATCGAAATGAAGCCAGGAGAGAGATACGAAGTTTAAAATTTAGACTTATTAGGCTTGTCTTTTTCTACTTATACTTCGTTGGTTTTAAATTTTGCTCGGTCATTACCCACTCGGTAACTCCCATCACAAAATTTAAAACCGCCTCGTCTAAGTGAAAAAATACCTCGCCTAAATTTGTTAAATTTAACCCTTAGACGGATCATCTTTGCTTTGTGCTTACTCGTAACCGCAAGTAGAAGTTTAGTCTTAGGATAAAAATTCCTTCGCTTCTGCTAGCAGTTGCGACCTTTGGGGATGCAAAGCCCAAAATCCATCTCACGATACTTCGTCAGAGTTCTATTAAATTTTATTTTGCTCGGTCATTACCAGATTGGCAGCTCTTGCCTCAAAATTTAAAACCATCTCGTCTAGATAAAAGTCACTTTGCCTAATTTTTGCCTTTAAATTTAAACCTCTTCGCCAAACAAAAACTTGATAAATTTACCTCACTCCATCAAAGCAAATTTTCTAAATTTACGTCCAAAGCTAGTTTTGGGCGCTTGTTGCTGTAAATTTATAAATTTATGCTATATCTACGAAATCTTAATCGCAGCTAAAAAGGGGGAATCTTGCAATCAACAAAAACATCTATTTGGTTTTTAGTCATCCTAAGCGGTTTAATGGCCTGCACCTCGCTATCAACGGACGTCTATCTGCCTGCCATGCCTACGATGGAGCGACAGCTTCATGGCGATGCGGAGCTAACGATCACTGGCTTTTTGATCGGTTTTGCTATCGCACAGCTCATTTGGGGACCCATTAGCGACAGGATAGGGCGAAAACTCCCGCTATTTATCGGTATGGCGTTCTTTGTCGTTGGCTCCATCGGATGTGCCATGTCACAAAGCATGAGCGAAGTGATAATCTGGCGTATCTTTCAAGCCACAGGCGCGTGCGTGGGACCTATGCTTAGCCGTGCGATGATCAGCGATGTTTTTGAAAATAGCGAAGCTGCAAAGATGCTTTCAAACTTAGTCATCATCATGGCTGCAGCTCCTATCATAGGACCGCTGCTTGGTGGCGCATTACTAGAGATTGGCACTTGGCACTGGATATTTTGGCTAATGGCAGCTGCAAGTGCTTTTTTGTTTATCCTTATCTTCTTCTTGCCAGAGACGTTGCCACAGCAGAAGCGCTCAAAAGAGCCGATGATAAACTCGTTTAAGAGCTATTTTGTGCTTATAAAAGATGCCAAATTTATGAAATACACTCTAAGCGTGACCTTCTTTTACATCGCAGCATACGCCTTTATCACGGGATCGTCGTTTGTTTATATAGATTATTTTGGCATACCGAGCAAGTACTATGGATTTTTGTTTGGCGTAAATATACTTGGTGTGGCGGCGCTGAGTTTTTTAAACAAAAGCTTGGTCAATAAATTTAGCCTAAATTCGCTTCTTATCACCTCAAGCACAGTCGCTTTTGTCGCTGCGGCTTTGCTTTTAGCGCTTACATTTTTTGGTATCGCCGGAGTTTGGGGCGTTATCATACCTATGTTTTTCGTCTTTAGTATGAACGGTATCATCGCCTCTTGTTCAAACGCAGCCGCTCTTAATCAAGTACCTCAAGAGATGAAAGGCAGAGCAAATGCTCTCATTGGCTCACTGCAATATGGAAGCGGTATCGTCTCATCAGCCATGCTAGCACTCTTTACGACCACGACGCCACTTATCATGTCAGCCATCATCTTTGTCTTTGTATTTTTGTGCTGGCTTGCTGCCTATCTAAACAAATAGGTTTGCAAAATTAAAATTTAAAGATGGATTTTTACGCCCTATCTTTAAATTTAGTCAGCCTATCTCTAAGCTCTTTTGAAAGTGTAAATTGTGAAAGCTCATATCTGTCAAAAATGACGATCATATCATCACCAAGCGCCTGCACTAAGCCAAAACACGCATCTCTATCAAGGCGATTTTTTCTAAATTTAACACTTAGCGCATCGACTTTTTTCTTATCGCCAAAACTCTTAATGGCGATCTCATCGATATCTTTGAAGAAAAATTTGATATTTTTTGAGCCTTTTTTTATGACAAATCCATCATCATCTATCTCAAAAAAGTTGTTTTGCAAGATCTTTCTCACGCAAAAAAAGGTTGAAATGGCACCAACGATGACACCAAAAAGAGATGGCGTACCAAGATCTAGGTAAAAATATCCAACGATACTAAAGGCAAAGAGCCCAAGCCCAAAGGCTAGCGCCCAAAAAACATCTTTTTTACTCTCTTTGGTTATCATTTTTGTCCTTTTTATGCCAAAAGTCCGGCGCCATTTATCGCTTGGCTGCGCTCTTTAGCGTAAATTCTCTCGCCATTTATCACGTCATATTTCCAGATAGGTGCATTTGCCTTAAAGTCCTCGACAAACTCGTTTATAAGCCTTAGTGCGACCTTTCTTTGAGGGCTTACTACACCTGCTACATAAGAGCTCGTATGCACTGGCACATCGCCTTTTGAGTGAGCAAAGAGCACGTAGGCATTTTCTTTTTTGGCTCGCTCCTGCCAAGCATCTAGCCATTTTTTAAGGATCGGCTCATAGATATCAAAGCTAAGCGCCGAAATACCGCCCTCTTCTCTTACTATGCCCACAAAAGTGATGAGCGCGCCGCAGTTTTTATCTTTAAATTTATCATACCACTCGTTTGTGATGCTTTGAACGTCCAAGCTTCCATTATAAATTTGCATCTTAGCCTCCACAAACTGGCGGTAAAATAGAAATTTTATCGTCCGTTTTTAGAGCGAAATTTATATCGCTTACGATCTCGTCATTTACAGCCACAGCGCAGATATTTAGCCACTTTTTAAGCTCTTCTTTCTCGCTTAAGGCCGCTTTTACCTCGCCTAAATTTTTTGCTTCTACTTTTATACTCTCAAGCCCGATAGGCCCAAGAAATTCGATCTCTATCACATTTTATCCTTTGAAATTTTTGCTGATTTTACTTAAAAATAAATTTAGATATACTTATTTGAAAATTTACAAAAGAGATAGAAGATGAACGAAATTTTAAAAAGCATAAAAACCCCAGCCTACGTCTGCGAAGAGGCAAAAGTACGTAAAAATTTAGAGCTTTTAAAGTATGTAAAAGAGCAAAGCGGAGCTAAAATTTTAGTAGCGCTCAAAGGTTTTGCATTTAGCGGAGTGATGGACTTGGTGGGCTCATACCTTGACGGAGCTACTTGCAGTGGGCTTCATGAGGCCAAATTTGCGAGCGAATACGTAAAAGGCGAGATCCACACGTATAGCCCAGCCTTTAAAGATGAGGACTTTGATGAAATTTTAAAAATTTCAAAGCACATCACATTTAACTCTTTTGCTCAGTGGCAAAAATTTAAAGGCATTGCCCTACAAAACGGCATCATCTGCGGACTGCGCGTAAATCCAGAGGTTTCGCTCGCGCCAACTGATAGCTACAACCCATGCGCTAAATTTAGCAGGCTTGGCATCACGAGAGCAAATTTTAAGCCAGAGCTTCTTGATGGCATCACGGGGCTTCATTTTCACGCGCTTTGCGAGGAGAGTGCGAGCAGCTTGCAAGTCGTGCTGGAGGCATTTGAGGAGAAATTTGGCGAGTTTATACCAAAGATGAAGTGGATAAATATGGGCGGCGGTCACCACATCACGAGGGCTGATTACGACGTGGAGCTACTTATAAAGATAATTAGGCGCTTTCGCGAAAAATACGGCGTAGAGGTCTATCTTGAGCCTGGCGAAGCGGTGGGCTGGCAGACTGGCTTTTTGATAAGCAGCGTGCTTGACATCGTGCACAACGAGAAAGATATCGCCATCCTTGACACCTCAGCTGAGGCGCACATGCCAGATACCGTGCTCATGCCTTACCGCCCAGCCGTTAGAGGCGAGAGTGAAAACGGCAAATTTGCTTATAGATTTGGTGGCAATACCTGCCTAGCTGGCGATATAGTGGGACTTGAAGCGGGCGATGCGGAGTATAAATTTGATAGCGAGCTAAAAATCGGCGACCGCGTCATCTTTGAAGATCAAATTCACTACACCATCGTGAAAAATACGACGTTTAACGGCATAAAACTGCCTGATCTTCTGCTTTTAAAAGAAAATGGCGAAATAAAGATGATCCGTGAATTTGGATACGAAGAGTATAGGCACAGAAACTAGGCTGATTTTTTGAAGGTAAATTTGGCTTTTTAAATTTAGGTCAAATTTATCTGGCTTGTAAATTTCGAAAAAAAGCTTAAACTGCTTAAATTTAAAAATTTATCTTGAATGTATTTTTGTTTTCAAAATTTAAACTTACTAAATTTGGCAAATTTCTAACTAGACTGCGAACCGATTAAATTTATTATCTATAAAATTTATCTTAATACTTTTTGCTAAAGCTATTTTGACTTGCTATCCTTATTAAATTTAGTAGATTTCTGACTTTATCAAAAGGTCACAAGCTATTTTAAATTTAATACCCATAAATTTTGGCAAATTTATCTAACTTTGAGCTTTTTTGCCAGTTGTATTCAGTCTCATTTGCGATCTTTTGGGCTAGCTCCTTGCCAAAATGATCACTGATAAATCCAAGCGCCATATCCATGCCAGCAGCCACGCCTGAAGCTGTGTAAAATTTACCTGCCCTCACCCACCTAGCGCGCTCTTGCCACTTTACAGCTTCGCCGCAACTTTTTACCCACTCAAGCGATCTTTTATTTGAGGTAGCCTTTAGTCCGTCAAGCTCTCCTGTGCGAGCGATGAGCGCCGAGCCAGTGCATACGCTTAGGCAAAATTGTGAAGCCAAAACGCACTCTTTAAGTCTTGAGATAAACTCACTATCATCTACAAGTGCCCTCGTGCCTTGACCTCCAGGAAGTAGCAAAGCGCTCTCTTTTGGCATCTTACTAAGCTTTTTGGTCTTTATAAAAAAGCCTTGCTTGCTTTTTTTCATCCCGCCATCAAACGAGACGTAGCTTATCTTCATTTCAGGCACCCTTGCTAAAAACTCCACTGGCCCCATGAGATCAAGCGTCTCGTACTCATCAAATATAAGGCAAAAAAGATGCATAGTGCGGTCCTTTTGAACTAAAATTTGGCTTTATTTTAGCTAAATTTTCAGATCAAAAACGATAAAAATTAACAAAACTTAAATGTTTTTTATAAAATTTTTAGTAATCTTTTTTGCTAAGGTTTGCTTGTGATTAGCTCTGATATAATAGCCGCAAAACGGCATAGCTGTGTGATTTTAGCATATTTAACCAAAGCTTAAATCATTTAAGCTTTAGCAAATAAAGGAATAAAATGACGAGAATTCTTACTCTACTTTTTACATTGTCTGTTGTGGCAATGGCCATTGAAGGACCAACTGGTGTCAATCAATTTGACAGCACCATTTGGGCAGCACAGAGGATAGAAAATATCAAGCCTTATGAGCATGGCTGGGGCCCGATATTTACTTTTATACAAGGCAACGACTACTTCGCGATAGCTGCACTTTCTATCATTTTAGCTGTTATCGGCGCGTTCGTGCTACACTTCTTGATCATCGGACCAAAACACTTTAGTCACGAGGGCAAAAAAGTATTTGCATTTTCACTAATCGAACGTATAGCTCACGGCTTGGCTGCGATCTCTTGGATCATCTTGGTGCCAACTGGTATCATCATCATGTGGGGTGCAGAGCTTGGCGGTGGCACATTTGTGCGTTTCTGTAGATACTTGCACGATATAGCGACTATTATATTTGCTATTTCTGTGCTTCCTATGTTATTTGCTTGGACTATCAGAATGCTTCCAGCTGTTTATGATATCAGATGGATGATGATAGTTGGTGGTTATCTTTCAAAGAAGAAAAGACCAGTCCCAGCTGGTAAATTTAACGCAGGACAAAAAGCATGGTACTGGATCGCTATCCCTGGTGGTATCGTGATGATCATCACTGGTGCTATCATGTACTTCATGGATCTTAAAGAACCAGCAGTTGCTAGTTGGTTTGGTATCCAACAAATCGATCTTTTAAGATATAGTGTAGTTATCCACAACTGCCTTGGTATCGTCTGTGCGGTATTTTTCTTAGTTCATATCTATATGGCTGCGATCGCTATACATGGCGCTATCTGGTCAATGATCACTGGATACAAAGAAGAAGAAGAGGTCTATGTTCTTCACCACTACTGGTATCAAGAGCTTGTTAAAGAAAACAAGATCCCAGTATCTGACTACGAAAAATCTTACACAAATTTAAAATAATTAACCTTGACCTTGCGGCTTACGCAGGGTCAAACTCTCTTTTATAGCAAATTTCACAGCACAAATCCTTTTAAAAAATTAATATTTTTTAGCTATAATCCAAAATCAGTTTCAAGGTTTGAAATACTAATCACAAAGGAAAAACAATGACAAGAACAATTGATTGTAGAAATTTAGAGTGCCCAAAACCAGTCATCATGACTAAAAACGCACTTGAGGGTTTAAATGAGGGAGAGAGCCTAGAGATAATCGTAAATGCCCTAGCTCCAAAAGAAAATATCTCAAGATTTTTGAAAAATCAAAATATAGAATTTAGCCTAGAAAGCAACGGCAATGAGACTAAAATTTTAGCCATCAAGGGCAAAAGCGCACTTGAGCTTACAAATTTTGATGAATTTGTCTGCGACATAACACCAAAAAATGAAAAAGTGCTCTATCTAAACGAAGAGCGTGCAGGTAGCGGCGATGTTGGCATAAATTTGCTATCAAAATTCCTAGGCGCACTTCTTCAAGTAGAGAAAAAACCAAAGATAATCATCTGCGTAAATAACGCCGTTAAAATGACAACAAACCGCTCACATCCAAGCTTTAAGCCGCTTAAAGATCTTGAAGCTGCTGGCGTTCAAATTTTAAGCTGCGGAAGCTGCTTGGAGGCTTATAAACTAGTAAGCGATCTTGCAGTTGGCGAAATTTCAAACGCTTATGAGATCATCGACATACTCTCAACTCACGAGCAAATCAAACTATGATCTATCACGACAAAAAGCTTACGCAGTTCGTTAAAGCCGCTGGTTGAGCTGCTAAGCTTGACCCGTCGGGTCTTCACAAAACGATTAGTAGTTTAAATTTATCTCATCCAAACCTGCTCTCAAGCATAGGCTCAAACGAAGATGCGAGCGTTTTTAAGCTCTCAGACGATCTTGCGCTCGTTCAGACGCTTGACTTTATCACGCCAGTAGTCAATGACCCATTTATCTACGGTCAGATCGCTGCTGCAAATAGCCTAAGCGACGTCTTTGCAATGGGTGGCGAGGTGATAAACGCCCTAAACATCGTGGGCTTTGATAGCTGCAACCTTGCACCTGAAATTTTAGGCGAAATTTTACAAGGTGGAGCCGATAAAGTAAGAGAGTGTGGCGGCGTCATCGTTGGCGGACACACGATAGAAACGCAGCAGATGTATTATGGGCTAAGTGCGACTGGCAAGGTGAGCCCACAAAATTTCTGGGCAAACAACACAGCAGAAGTTGGTAACGTTTTGATCCTTACAAAGCCCCTTGGCAGCGGCATCTTAAGCACAGCGATCAAGGCTGATCTGTTAAGTTTGGAGCAAATAAATGAGGTCGCAAGCATCATGGCTCAGCTAAATTTCTACGCTCTAAAAGCACTAAGTGGTATCAAAGTTTATGCCGCTACCGATGTGACTGGATTTGGCTTTTTAGGGCATTTAAGCGAGATGTTAAACGACAAGATCAGCTTTAATGTCTTTGAAAAAGATGTGCCAGTGATCGCAAGTGCGAAAGAATTTGCCGATATGGGCATCATCCCAGAGGGAAGCTACAAAAACCGCGAATTTGCAAAGCATTTTGTGAGCAAAGAGGCTGATATCTTGCTATATGACGCGCAAACTTCTGGCGGACTTTTGCTAGCTATTAGTGAGAACGATGCGAGCCTAGCACTAAAGCGCCTAAAAGAGGTTGGCTATGAGCGCTCAGCCATCATCGCACAAGCGGTCCAAAAAGGCGAGTTTGATATATTTTTAAACTAACTCTAGGCTAAATTTAGCCTATTTTAAGGCCAGCTAAAGTCTGGCTAAATTTCTTTTAATTTACCTAGTCGCTTTATAATGTCAAGAAATTTAACAAAGGAGATATGATGAACTATCTTGAAATTTTAAAATTTCGTCACGCTTGCAAAATTTTTGATGAGAGCAAAAAGATAGGCGCTGGCGAATTTGACTTTATCTTGGAGGCTGGCAGGCTAAGCCCAAGCTCAATTGGGCTTGAGCAGTGGGACTTTTTGGTCGTGCAAAACAAAGAGCTTAGAGAGAAGATAAAAGCTGTTTCGTGGAACCAAGTGCAAATCACCTCTTGCTCGCATTTGGTTGTCATCTTAGCTAAGATCAAAGAGGTAAAAGTTGGTAGTAGCTATATCGATAAAATGATCGCTAGAAGAGACGACAAAAATATTGAAGCTATCGCTGCAAGGCAGAAATTTTTTCTACTATCAAATTTTAAAAATGACGATGAGCTAACCTTTCAGTGGTCACACGAGCAGTGCATGATAGCTGCGACAAATATGATGAACGCAGCCGCTAGCCTTGGGATTGACAGCTGCCCGATGGAAGGCTTTGACAGACACGCTTTAAATGAAATTTTAGGCCTTGATGAGAGCGAAAAAAGAGTGGCTATCGTAGTGCCATTTGGCTACCGCCTAAACCCACAACCTGAAAAACTACGCAGACAAAGAGCTGAAGTAGTTACTTGGATATATTAAAATTTAAGAGCCAAATTTCAAAGCGATATTTGGCTCAAATTTAAGCAAATCAATAAAATTTAAATAAGTATTATATTTATAAACCCAAATCAAGTAAAAATGGGGTAAAATCAACGCTAAACCTAAATTAGCGAGGTCTTTGCCGTGTTTAATAGTCCAAAATCTAGTTTGCAGATAATCAAAAGATTTTACGCAAAGATCGTTTTACTACTACTTTCGTTTCTATTTTTGGCACTATTTGTTATTGTAGCTGGTTTAAGTGACGTAAAATATGATCTTTATTCATTAAATTCTAAAGTAAAGTTATCAATCTCAAATAGTTTTACTATGGTAAAAAACGATATTTTTTTAAGGTCAAAATTAATAGAGGCTGGTCTTGAGAGTGCACTATTTGATGAAAATACTACAAAAAATGATTTTTATTCGGCATTTTATATACTAGATAAAGATTTGAATTTATTATATTCAAGAAAATTTGATGAGGCCAGCGACATAACAGTAGATAATATGCCTTGGTTAAATGATGCGTATCCTGGTAAATTTATTATCTCAAATCGTATTTACAAAAATAAGCGCATTAAAGGAATTTATATAGCTTATGGACTAAAAAATGGAAATAAAATATTGGTTCAAGTTAATCAAAATCTTTTGCAAAGTCGTGTTGATGTAGATTATGATGAACGGATAAAAGCTTATACTTATCTAGTAGATAAATATGGAAATTTTTCGAGAGATAAGTTTTATAGAGAATTTGATCGGCCGCTATTTGATCCTTATATTAGTCTTGGGGAGCAGTTTAAAGAAGATAAGATAATTTATTCTTTGAAATATATGAACTTTTATCTAATAAGCTACATGAAAGAATATAATATATTTGTTATTACTGCTTCGACAAAACATTTTCAAATTTTTATGCAGTTTTTACTGGTCTGGTTGTCTCTTATCTGTTTTGTTGGATTTTCTATATTTTGGTTCATGGATGCAAAATTTATAAAAGGTAAAGTTCTACCAGCTATAAATAGTCTAAAAGACAGTCTTGATGGTAATGAAGAAGAGATAAAGCAAGGCCTTAATGTAATCGAATTTGAAGATATAAGAAAAGGTATAAATAAATTAAAGCTTGAGACTATTAGAGCTACTGATGAAATGGAGAAATATAAGAGCAGATTTGGATATATATTTGAACAAAGTTTTTTAAAAATAGTAGTTTATGATGCATATGCTGGTGATATCGTAGATGCTAGTAATGCCTTTTTGCATTCGTTTGGCTACACAAAAGATGAGATTATAAAGTTAAATTTAAGTGATTTAATTGATGGCGATTTTGCACTATTTATGCAGACGAAACAAGATGCGCAAAATAGTGATGTAAGTTTTAAAATAAAGCTAAAAACAAAAGATGGCAATGTTCGAGAAGGATTTTTGCAAGAGTCTCAAGTTAAACTAAGAGATGCAAGACTAAATTTTATGCTTATACGAGAGCCAGATGAAGGAAAAATTACACAAAAAGATGATGATGCGTTAAATGACTATACCTTTTTGTCACCAAATGTAATAGCAGAGGCTTTGAAAGACGATCCATTTTCCATTACAAGAAGTACTAAAAATATCGATGCTATTTTTAAAGTATCACAAGATGAAAAACTTATAAATTTAAAAAATTTACTAAGTCCTGAGAGTCTTGATGAGTTTGTCACTAGCGTTTTGACTGAGGCTAAAAATTTCTTCGAAAATGGTAGTCAAAATAGTGAAATTAGCATTATTGCTAATATGCAAACAAATGAAAATAGAAAAGCACCGTTTAAAGTAAAAGTAAAATTTGTAGGTTCAAACGATGGTGAAGATCAGAGAATCATGTACTTCTTTAACGATTTAAGTGATGTTTCAAAGCTACAAGAAAAATATGATATAGAGCTTAAACAATTTCAAGTCATTCTTTGGGCGAGTGAAGCACTTGTCTTTTCATGGGACAAAAAGAGTGACACGCTTTATATACCAAATGCAATAGCTAAGTCGCTTGGCTATACGTTAAGCGGTGATATGAGTGTAAATTTTGAACGTGCTAAGACTATATTTGTTGACGAATTTACAAGTTTTAAAAACTTTTTTGATCTTATAAAAAAAGATGATGAGTATAACGGTGAAGTACGTCTTTATAGAGCTGATAAAGAGATTATTTATGTGAAGATTAGAGCCAGGGCAATATCATTTGAAAATAATCAAGCAAGTGTTATAAAAGGCACAATGCAAGATCTTAGTATGCAAAATAGCTTTTTTACTTATCAGGATCTTTTGGCAAAGATATTTTCATATTCAAAAGAACAAATTGTCATGCTTGATGATGAATTAAGAGTAGTGGATGCAAATGATGCATTTTTTGATACCTTTAATGCTAAAAAAGATGAAATTTTCTTGGATAGAATTTGCTCTAGAGATATAGCGAGTTTAAAAACAGGACTAAAAGACATTAGGAATGAGATTTTGTTATCACTTAAAAAAGAAGGCTATTGGCAAGGTCTTGTTTATGATGTTCAAAGCAAAAATAGACTCGAGGTTATAAGTGTCAGTGCGCTTTTAAATGCATTTAGTGAGCATGAGGGATATTTGCTTTTAGCCTCAAGTGCTAACGATGAGCGTTACAATAAAGAGTATTTAGAATTTATCGCCTACCATGATCCTTTAACTGGATTACCTAACAGATTTTTATTATTTAATAAATTGGAAAGTTTCTTAAAGCAAGTAAACAAAGGTATTAAAATAGCTGCCTTTTATGTTGATTTTGATGACTTTAAATCGGTAAATGACGGATATGGTCATCAAGTCGGAGATAAATTATTAGTAGAAGTTTCTAAAAAAATAGACGAAATCTTTCCAAAGCAGGGTGTCTTTGCTAGAATTGGCGGAGATGAGTTTATAGGCATTGCTTCCTATGAAAATCTTGGTGAAATATATGAAACAGCTGATAATATTTTAAGAATAGCAAAGGAAAAAAATTCTATTGAAGAGGGTGATATAAAACTTAGCGTTAGTGTTGGTATTAGTCTAAGTCGTGATGCACTAAGCGCCGATGACTTGCTTGAGAGGGCGGACTGGGCTATGTATCAAGCAAAACTTGATGGTAAAAATAAGTATTATTTGTTTAACGCAAAGAAAGATAATTATTTTAAAAACGAATATAGAGATGGTTCAAAAATTCTTAAGGCCATTGAAGCTGGCGAGATGTTTTTACTTTATCAACCAGAAGTTGATATAAAAACTGGAAAAATTATTAGTTTTGAAGCATTTATTAGATGGAAAAATGGAGATAAGGTATTAAAACCATCCGATTTTCTTCCATTAACTAAAGCATCAAAAGCAGCTATTGCAATTGCATTATTTGCATTAAAAAATGCTCTAAAGGCTAGGGAATTATGGCTAAAAGAGGGAATAGATGCAAAGGTTAGAGTGAATTTAGGCATTAAAAAGTTATTAACAGCAGAATTTTTTGAAAAATTTAAAGAAATTTTAAAAGATGAAAATCTAGACGCAAGTGGGCTCATTATAGACATAGTGGATGCTGCAAATGGAGCGAATTTAGACGACGTTTCTAATTATATAGATGCTTATAAAGAGCTGGGAGTAAGTTTTTCACTAGATGACTTTGCCTCTTATTCAGGCTCTATTGAAGCATTGGGTATGCTAAAAGCGAATAGGTTCAATGTTGATAAACGGTTTTGTAAGCAAATTTTTAGTTCGAAGGAAGCACTTGAGACTATGCGCATGATAAGGTATATTTCAAGTACATTTAAGCTTGATGCAATGATAAAAAATATAGAAGACAAAAGCATATTTGAAATATTTTTAGGATTTGGTTTTACTAGATTTCAAGGACGTTTTTTTGCCACTGAGTTAAGTTTGGATGAAGCGGTTAAATTTAAATTTATTTTACCTTCATATTCAGATGTGAAAGATTATCAAAACGATGAAAACTATGAGATACTTTACAAAATTGTTGGTACAAAAGAGCTTATGTATCGTGTGATAAATTCTCTTAAACGTGACAATAAAATAAGTCTAAGACTAAAAAAAGAAATAGTGAACTATAAGAATAATATTAAAAAAATAGATGTAAATTTAGCTGAAATTTTAGATGGTATAATCTCAAAAGAAGAGAAAGAAGATATTGTAAATTTAGCGAAGGATGCAATAAAATTGTCTGATAGTGTCTTAAAATTAAATGGAGATCATAATGAATGAAAATGCCTTAAGTATCTATGAGCACGAGATACCTGTAGGAAGCAAACTTTACTTTGCAAAAAGTGCAAAACTAAAGAGAAAAATCGAGCAAAAAGCGAGTGAAATTTTAGAAGATGAAGGTTTTAGCGAGATCGTAACGCCGTTTTTTTCGTATCATCAACATCTAAGCGTAGATGCGACAAACCTTCTGCGCTTTAGCGACAGTCTAAACCACGAGATAAGCCTAAGGGCTGATAGCACGGTTGATACCGTTAGGATCGTGCTTAGAAGACTTAAAGCAAACGAGCCAAAGAGGTGGTTTTACATCCAGCCAGTCTTTCGCTACCCAAGCCAAGAAATTTATCAAATAGGCGCTGAGCTTATCGGCGAAAACGACATCTTAAAGAGCATAAACATCGTAGCAAAGCTCTTTAGCGAGCTTGAGATCGGCGCTTGTTTGCAGCTTAGCAATATGCAAATCCCAAGGATAATTTGCGAAATTTTAAACTTAGAGATAGAAATTTTTGAAAACTCATGGCTAGAAAAAATTTTAGCTCAAAACGTGCCGTGGCTTAGCAAACTAGCCCTTTTAAAGGACGCTAGCGAGCTTGATGAGATAGTAAATTTAGTCCCTGATAAGCTAAAAGAGGCACTAAAAAATTTACAAAACGTAGCGAAATCACTAGAATATAAAAATTTAAGAATAGTTCCGCTATATTACTCAAAAATGAGATATTATGATAGTTTATTTTTTAGATTTTTAAAAGACAACGCCATCTTAGCAAGTGGTGGAAACTATGAAATAGACGATATTTCAGGCAGCGGATTCGCTGTTTATACTGATGCATTGATAGAAGAAAAAATTAATTTAAGGAAGTAAGAATGAGAAAGGCTGATTTAGTAGTTGGTGTTCAATGGGGTGATGAGGGTAAAGGCAAGATAGTTGATATGCTAGGACTAAACTATGACATGATTTGTCGCTCTCAAGGTGGCCACAACGCTGGTCATACGATCTGGGTCGATGGCGTAAGATACGCACTTCACCTTGTCCCAAGCGGAATTTTGCACAAAAATATCATAAATATCATCGGCAACGGCGTCGTTGTCTCTCCAGAGGTGCTCATTACTGAGATGGCACAATTTGACAACTTAGAGGGCAGACTTTATATAAGCGACAAAGCACACTTAAATTTAAGCTACCACAGCCAAGTCGATCAAGCAAAAGAGCGCTTAAAAGGCGAAAAAGCGATCGGAACAACTGGCAAAGGCATCGGACCAACATACGCAGACAAGATAAGCAGAAGCGGCCACAGAGTTGGCGAGCTACTTGAGCCAGAGCGCTTGTGCGATGCTTTGATGCATGATTTTGAAACAAACAAACCAGTATTTGACGCTCTTGGCGTAAAGATACCTGAAGAAAATGAGCTACTTGAAGAGCTAAAAAGATATAAAGAGGTACTTGCTCCATTTATCGCAAACACTACAAATTTAGTTTGGAAAGCGCTTGATGAAGACAAAAAAGTCCTACTTGAAGGCGCTCAAGGCACACTTTTAGACATCGATCACGGCACATATCCTTATGTAACTAGCTCAAATACCATAAGCGCTGGCGCTTGCACAGGCCTTGGACTAAATCCAAAAGAGATAGGCAAGGTAATAGGCGTCATCAAAGCATATACGACTCGCGTAGGACACGGACCTTTCCCAACTGAAGACAAAGGCACAAATGGCGATAAGATGTGTGAGATCGGTAAAGAATTTGGCACAACAACAGGCCGCCGCAGACGTTGTGGCTGGTTTGACGCAGTAAGCGTAAAATACGCTTCAAGGCTCGATGGCGTCGATACTTATGCGCTTATGAAGCTTGACGTGCTTGATGGCTTTGAAGTGGTAAAAATTTGCAAAGCATATCAATATAACGGCGAAACTATCGACTACGTGCCAACAGATCTTGAAAATGCAACGCCTATCTATGAAGAGCTTGCGGGCTGGGACAGCGTAAAAGGCATCAGCAGGTATGAAGACCTACCAGCAAACGCAAGAGCATATATCGAGCGTATCGAAGAGCTAACTGGCGTGAAGGTCGGCTATATCTCAACAAGCCCTGAAAGAAGCGATACGATCATTAGATGAAAAGCAAATTTACCTCCGTCGTCCGCGTCAAAAAGCAGGAGATGGACAAGGTAGAGGCTAAGCTCGTCGTTGCTAGGCTAAATGTAAGAAATGCTGAAGAAAAAATAGCACTCTTAAGGGCCAAGCTCAACGAATTTAGCCTGCCAAAAAGCGGCAACATAGGCGAGCTAAGAGAAAATTTAGAGCTCATGAATATAGCAAGAGCCGAGCTGAGTGCCTGCAAAGAGAGCTTAGAGATAGCAAAAAAAGAGGTCTTGCACTACGAGCACAAATATAAAAATGCAAATTTAGAGTATGAAAAGATGAAATATCTAGAAAAAGAAGAATTTAAAAAAGAGATAAAACGCATACAAAAGGCTGAAGCGCTTGCTCTTGATGAGTTTGCGGTTATGAAATTTGCAGCCAGAAGCGAGGCGTAATGAGAGCTGTTTTACTCTTTTTTATGGTCATAAATTTTGCATTTTGCTTTGAAGTGCCAGTTGATTGCACTCAGATCTTCGAAGCTAGAAAAGAGGAAATTTCAAAGGAACTTGAGGTCATCGATGAGCAGCGCCAAGCTCTAGAGGTATTTCGAGCAAGCTCGGCTGCGGCTTATGAAGAGAACAACAAAAAGCTCGCCAAAAAAGAGGCTGATCTAAATGCGACGATGAAAGTGATCGAGCAAAAGCGCAAAGAGATCGACGAAGTTGTCGCTAAAAATGAGAAAATTTTAAAAGAGCTTCGCACGATGACGACTGATAAAGTCAATGAATCCTACGCCAAAATGAAAGATGGCGCAGCAGCCGAAGTGCTCTCGCAAATGCCAAGGTCAAACGCAGCCACCATACTTTACGCCCTTGATGCGAAAAAGATATCAACCATCATGGCCAAGATGGATCCAAAGGTTGCCTCTGAAGTGACTGCGCTACTTCAAAAAGGCCCTCCATTTGTAGATGAAAAAGGCGATATGCCCGCTCCAGCTGGAAGCATAAATATGCAGTAAATTTAAATTTCTAGCAATTTAAAGCCAAATTTTTAAAGGTAATTTTACTTTTATTTAAATTTCATAAGTAAAATTACCGTCAAATTTCACACGAAAGGTATCCAATGAAAAACGATATGTGCGACATGTGTTGCAAAGTAAAGGTCTGAGCGCTAAGCACAAATTTCTTTTTAAGTGCTTAGCAAGTCGCTAAACATTTAAAAAGAAATTTATCCGCTTTTATACTTTCCTTTTTAGATGAATAGCCAACAATATAAATTTAAAAAGGATAATCAATGAAAAAAATATTAAAATCTTCAATCTTGGCTGTTGCTGGGCTAGTACTAGCAATTAACGCAAATGCAAAAACTATCGAAAACGGTGTTTTAAAAATAGCAACAGAGGGTACTTATTCTCCGTATTCTTATCATGACAAAAGCGATAAGCTCACAGGCTTTGATGTAGATATAGCGCGTGAAGTGGCTAAAAAGCTGAATTTGAAACCAGAATTTGTAGAAGCCCCATGGGATGCTATGCTTGCAGCTTTTGATGCAAATAAGGCTGATATAGTATTTAATCAAGTTAGTATTACAGAAGATCGTAAGAAAAAATATGATTACACATTGCCTTATACAGTTGCATATGCTGCGCTTGTTACGCGCAAAGACAATGATGATATAAAAAATTTTGCTGATTTAAAAGGTAAAAAAAGTGCGCACTCTGCCACTAGTAACTGGGCTGGTATCGCACAAAAATATGGTGCACAAATCGTAACAGTTGATGGTTTTAGTAAAGGTGTAGAGCTTATTATCGCTAAACGAGCTGATGCTACAATAAACGATACTGTCACGTTTTATGATTACATTGCACAACGCCCAAATGCACCTCTAAAAATAGCGGCTAAAGGTAGTGAGCCTATTTATTCTGCAGCTTTAGTTAAAAAAGGCAATGAAGAGCTTGTAAATGCAGTAAATAAAGCAATTGATGAACTTTCAAAAGAGGGAAAATTGTCTGAAATTTCTGTCAAATATTTTGGCAAAGATATCACAAAGTAAGTTGAATGAGCGAGTTTGAGCGAATAAGTGAGCTAGTACTAGACTCGCTTTGGCCTATGGCAGTGGCGATGGTGCAAGTTACCTTGCCACTTACAGTGGTCTCATTTTTTCTAGGGCTTGTGATAGCGGTGCTAACGGCGATATTTCGCATAGCTGATGTTAATTTTTTAAAGCAGGTGAGCGAATTTTATATATGGATATTTCGTGGGACCCCGCTCTTGGTTCAACTATTTATTGTTTATTTTGGTCTTCCAATAATTGGTATCGCGCTTGATGTTTGGAGTGCGGCTATTATCACTTTTAGTCTAAATATTGGAGCCTATGCGTCAGAAGCCGTTAGAGCAGCCGTGCTTTCGGTGCCAAAAGGGCAATGGGAAGCGGCGACCTCGCTTGGCATGAGCTATGCTCAAACTTTGCGCCGTATCATCGCCCCACAAGCCGCTAGGATCTCGCTACCACCACTTTCAAATATCTTTATTAGCACGCTAAAAGACACTTCGCTGGCTGCTTCTATCACGATGGTTGATATGTTTATGGTCGCCCAAAGGATCGCCGCAAGGAGCTTTGACCCGCTCACACTCTATCTGCTAGCCGCACTTTACTACCTCATCGTCTGCACCGTGCTTACATTTTTGCAAGCTAGGTTAGAAAAAAGATTTTCAAGGTATGTGTGATGATAAAACTTAGAAATTTAACTAAAAAATTTGGCCAAAACACAGTGCTAAATGATCTAAATTTAGAGTTTAAAGACGCCCAAACCACGGTCATACTAGGCAGCTCTGGCTCTGGCAAATCAACTCTTCTTAGATGTATAAATTTACTTGAAATTCCAGATAACGGTGAGTTGGAACTTGGAGATGAAAAGATCAAATTTGGCACAAAAATTTCAGCAAAAGATATGTTGCCATTTCGTGAAAAAACAGGCATGGTCTTTCAAAGTTTTAATCTCTTTCCACATCTTAGCGCTCTGCAAAACGTCACCGAGGGGCCAACACAGGTGCTAAAAGTTCCAAAAGAAGAGGCCGATAAAGAGGCTCTTAGCCTGCTTGAAAAAGTTGGACTAAAGGGCAAAGAGCACGAGTATCCTAGCAGACTCTCAGGCGGACAGAGCCAGCGCGTGGCAATAGCGAGAGCACTTGCGATGAAGCCGTCATTTTTGCTTCTTGACGAGCCTACGAGCGCGCTTGATCCAGAGCTTGAAGCGGAGGTTTTAAAGGTTATTAGCGAGCTTAGCCACGAGCATAAATCTCTAATCATCGTCACGCACAACATGGCGTTTGCAAGGCGTGTGGCAGATAGAATTTTGTTTTTAGAGGGCGGAAATATAGCATTCGACGGTAGCAGTGAGGAATTTTTTAGTAGCGATTTGCCTCGCATCAAAAAATTTATCTCGGCTATGGATTTTTAAATTTAAAGGAAAAATATGAAAGTAGATACACTGATAGTAAAAGGGCTAGAAGCCAAAAACAACCCACACAAAGCGGTCGTACCGCCTATTTATCTGGCTACGACATTTGTACAAGAGGGTCTTGGTGAGTTTGGCAAATTTGCTTACTCAAGGAGTGCAAACCCAACTAGAAATGCATTTGAGGAGATTTTTGCAAAGTTTGAAGAGTCAAAATTTGCATTTGCTCTAGCCTCTGGCATGGCGGCAACTAGTGCAGTCTTTGGTCTGCTAAAAAGCGGCGATAAGGTGATACTAAATAGCAATGTCTATGGCGGCACATATCGATATGCAAACAGGCTTTTTGACGCTTACGGGATCAAGTTTGAGCTTGCATATGATCTAAACAAGATAACAAAACTTGACGATGACGTGAAGATGATCTTTATTGAAACTCCATCAAATCCACTTTTGCGAGTGACCGACATAGCACGTCTTGCAAAGCTCGCGCATGAAAAGGGTGCGCTTGTGGTGGTTGATAACACATTTTTGACGCCTTATTATCAAAAGCCTCTAAAATTTGGCGCTGATATCGTCGTTTATAGCGCGACAAAGTATATCGGTGGCCACGCGGATGTGATCGCTGGCGTTGTGACTACAAATGATGAAAAGCTGGCTGAGCGCATAGCATTTATGAAAAATACACTTGGCGCTACTCTTAGCCCACTCGAGGCTTATAGCTTGATAAAAGGGCTAAAAACACTAAGCGTGAGGTTTGATAGACAAAGCCAAAACACACTACAGATCATAGATTTTCTAAAAAATAGTGATGCTGTTAAAGCTATACACTACGCTGGCTCATACTCAGCAGAGGAAAAAGCCATGCAAGAAGCGCAGGCAAGCGGTATCGGTGCCTTGATATCTTTTGAGCTAAAAGATGGATACGATAAGAATATTTTTGTTAAAAACTTAGAGCTTTTTGACCTAGCGGTTAGCCTTGGAGGAGTTGAGAGTCTCATCTGCCACCCAGCCTCGATGACGCACGAGTCTTACGACAAGGCACTTCAAGAGAAGATAGGCATTAGCGATGGGTTATTAAGGCTTGCTATCGGTATAGAAAATGCGGACGATCTTATCTTTGATCTAGAGCAAGCTATTAAAAAAGCCAAAATTTAACCAAATTTTGCCGCTACATCTTAGTGGCGGCGCATTATTTTTTAAACAGACTCGCTATTATCCCAGTTCCAAGAATGCCTAAAATGACAAAAAGGCTAGTTTGTGCTGAAATTTCAAATCCATGATGAAAAATGTGGGCCGAAGCATTTAGTGTTAGTTTTGCTGCGATGAAAAATAAAAGTACGATCACTGCTGTTTCTAAATGCACTAAAAAGCTCTTAAGTGCTTCAAGTACAAAATAAAGTGTTCTAAGCCCCAGTATCGCAAATATCATCGCAGAATAGACAATGATAGGGTCTTTACTAACGGCAATGACAGCTGGAACACTATCAAAGGCAAACATCACGTCACTTAGTTCAATCACACAAAGGCATAAAAATAGTGGTGTCGCGATCCATGTAGCTTTTAGCTTTGAGATCTGGGTGTCTAAGTTTGCTCTTTCACTACTTGAAATTTGCTCAGAAATTTCACTACATTTAACAAAAAAACTATGCCCCAAGAGCCTAGGAAGTACTGGAAAAAAACGGTAAACAGCCTTATATGCTATATGGTTTGAATAATCCTCTATCGCCTCTTCATCGTCGCTTTTTCTCATCATCATGACAGCACTATAAGCAACCATTGCGGCAAATACCATCTCCATCCAAGGTGAGATGGCAAAGAGTGTCGTACCAATAGCAACAAAGATGAGCCTAAAAATCACAGCTCCTATGATGCCAAAATAAAGCACCCTGTGGCGGTAAATTTCTGGTACACTAAACCATGAAAATATTGCCATCATAACAAAGAGATTATCTACTGATAGCGACTTTTCTAGCGCATATCCAGCAAAGTAAAGGCTCGCCATTTCGCTACCTCGCATAATATACAAATATATGCCAAAAAGTACCGAAACGCCTACCCAAAAAATAGACCAAATAACAGCTTGCTTTAATGAAATTTTCTCATCATGCTTGTGCGCAAAAAAATCTATACTAAAGGCGATCGTAGCCATAGCTATAAAAACTATGGCTGTTTGAAGTTCTAATGCGTCCAACTTTTCTCCTTAAAATTTCCTAGCAAGGCATCTTTAAAACTTCTACCACTTCACCTTTTGCGATAAATTCTGTCTCTTTTGGGATGATAAGCAGTGCAGCTTCGTTTGTTAGGTTATTTACGATCGCTGAGCTACCAAGCTTTTTGCCGTTTAAATTTACAAAGATCTTGCCATCTCTGTTTTCTAAATTTACTGCTGTAAATTCCAAAAATGGCGAGCGTTTTTTGTAGTCTTCGTCCATTATCGCCGTGATCTTTGGCTCTTCTTGGCTAAACCAAGTGTTTATAAGCACTCTTACATAAAGCACGCACATAACCATCGCCGAGTAAGGAAATCCAGGCAGCGCAAAGATGTATTTGTCGCCTGATTTTGCCACTCTGATGTGGCGGCCTGGTTTTATCGCAGCGCCTTCGATGATGAGGCTAAAATTTTCATTTAAAGCGCCTTTTACAAAGTCATAGTCTCCCATGCTGATACCACCAGTCGTCACTAAGATATCGGCTGATTTTAGCGCATTTATGATCGCTTTTTCGACAAGCTCGGCCTTATCTCTTACGATCTCACAAAGGATCGGCTCCGCGCCCATTTTGCGTATCTGCATAGCGATGCCTACGTGATTTGAGCTGTGAATTTGCGCTGGACTATCAAGAGGCTCGCCAAGGTCTTTTATCTCGCTGCCAGTTGCTAGTATCGCCACCCTTGGGCGGATAAAGACGCTTACGTGAAAGACGCCAAGCTCCGCAAGAAGCGCGATCTCAGAGTATGTTAGACGTGTGCCTTTTTTTATTAAAATTTCGCCTTTTTTGTAGCTCTCACCCACTGCTCGCACAGCAAAGCCCTTTGGCACGCTCTTTTTGATGATTATTTTTGAGCCGCTAACCTCGACATTTTCAACTGGCACAAGAGTGTCGGTGCCTTCGCTCATTAGCGAGCCGGTGAAGGTTTTGACGCATTTGCTGCCCTCCACATGAAGCCCTTTGTCACTACCTGCTGGAAGGTCTGTGATGAGCTCAAGCTCGTTTAGGCCATCTTTAAAGGCAAAAGCGTAGCCATCCATAGCCGAAACTGGCTTTGCTGGGTAGTTTTCAGCGGCTTTCACATCATAGGCGATATTTCTATCAAGCGCATCTGTGATAGCCACTTTTTCGACCTTCTCCCACGCATTTATCGTATCTTTTAGAATTTTCAGGCTATCTGCATAGCTCATAAAATCTTTCATCATTTGTCCTTTTTATGAAATTTTTGCATATTTTAGCCACTTCTGTTTTACAAAAAATTAATCTTTGTTTTATTTAATGATTATTAAAATGTCGTTTAAGAAACCAGTCTGGTTTTACCCTTACACAGGAATTTACATGAACAAAACACTACTTTACATCATCGCAGGTGCGAGCCTTGGCATACTTGGTCCGGTGCTCGTTCATTTTGGCAACCCAGCAAATATGGGCGTTTGTGCGGCTTGCTTTTTACGAGATAGCATGGGCGCGCTTGGCTTTCACCAGGCCAAAGTCGTGCAGTATCTAAGGCCTGAAATTTTAGGGCTTATCATCGGAGGCTTTCTAGCCAGCATGCTTTGGAGCAGAAATTTCACTCCAGTATCTGGTAGTGCGGCATTTTCTAGGTTTTTCTTAGGCGTGTTTGCGATGATAGGCTGCCTCATATTTTTAGGCTGCCCTTGGAGAGCGTTTTTACGTCTTGGAGGCGGAGATATGACCGCCATAGCTGGCGTTGTTGGCTTGTTTGCTGGCGTATTTGTGGGACGAGCTTTTAAGAAAAATGGCTACATTTTGCCTGAGAGCGAAACCACCGCAAAGGCTATCGGGTTTTTGCCACTAATCATCGCTATTTTGCTTTTACTAGCACTTATCTTTGGTCTAAAACTTGGCGAAAATGGCGCATTATTTAGCTCAGAAAAAGGTCCAGGCTCACAGCATGCAAATTTATTTATCTCGCTTATTTGTGCCATCATCATCGGTGCATTTATGCAAAGAAGTAAATTTTGCTCAGTGGGAGCTATCAGTAAAATTTTCGAGCGTGACTTCTCGATGTTTTATGGCATAGTCTCTATCGTTCTTTTTGCAAGCATCACAAATTTAGTGCTAAATCAATACAAATTTGGCTTTGAAGGACAACCTATCGCTCACAATGATATGCTTTGGAATTTCTTAGGTATGACGCTCGCTGGCCTTTGCTTTAGCTTAAGCTATGGCTGCCCTGGCAAGCACCTAGTGCAAATGGGAGCTGGAAATTTAAGCTCAGCCGTATTTGTTTTAGGCATGGGAGCTGGTGCTGCGATAAGTCATAACTTTATCTTAGCAAGCTCAGGAGCTGGTATCACACCTTTTGCCCCGTATGCCGTAGTGATAGGCTTTATCTACGCTATTTACGTTGGATTTTTCACTAAAAAAGCTTAAATAAATTTGGCTGCTCTTTGCAGTCAAATTTACTCATTCTTGATTTTTATCACATCATCAAAAAGGTCAAAAAGCTCACTTTGGTGTGTGATCATCATCACACCAAGCTCTTTAAAATCACTTCTTAAATTTGTCAAAATTTTAGTCGCTGAAGCAATGTCAAGTGCTGATGTTGCTTCGTCTAAAAATAAAAATTTTGGCTTTAAAAGATAAACTCTAGCAAAATTTAGTCTCTCTTTTTCACCACCACTCATTATCTTTGCGTAGTCTAACACTTCGTCTAAATTTTTAAATTTGCCTAACCCAACTCTGTCTAAAATTTTGTAAATTTCACTATCGGCTAAAGCGTTTTCATTTGGGTACGAGATAAGCTCTTTGAGGCTTGATTTTGTTAAATAACTTTTTTGAGGCACAAACATAACACCATCTTTTGGCATCTTTACCTCGCCATTGCCGTATTGCCAAAGATTTGCTAAATATCTAAAAGCCGTACTTTTGCCAGCTCCACTCTTTGCATTTAGCACTAGCCATCTTCCAGGGCTTAAACTAAAGCTTAAATTTTTAAATAAAACTTCATCATTTGGAGTTTTTATCGTTAAATTTTTACATGTTATGGCATCGTCGTTTTTGTCAAAAACATTGCTTTCTTTTGTGCTGTTAAGCGCACTTACAAAAGTATATACACGCTCTACACTAGCGGCAAATTCCATGATCTGTTTGTAGTAGTCCATAAACCACGCAAGACCGTCTTGAACCTTATAAAATGCCGTTTTTGCCTGCATCATGTCGCCAAAACTCATAGTGCCAGCTAGATAAAGCGGCAAGGAGGCAAAGATTGGTATTAGATTTGTCACCTTTAGGTAGCTAGCGCTAAAGCACTCTAGTCTAAATTCGGTGTTGATGATATCTTTGTAGTTTTTTACGATTTTTAAAAAGCTCTCTCTAAATCTTCCTTTTTCTCTCTTTGCTCCGTCCAAAAAGGCGGCAGCTTCAGCATTTTCTCTAAGGATTAGCAGGTTTGCTCTATAGTTTGCTTCAAGGTGCTGTTTATCAAAATTGAGGGGCTTTAGTTTTTTGCCGATGAGATGAGTGATGAGCGAGCAAATGAGCGTGTAGATGATGGCGATATAGACTAAAAAGCCACTTATCTCAAAATGCATTTCACCAAAATCAACCTTTAAAATTTTAGAAGCTTGCCAAAGTATAAAGACAAAAGCTACTAAATTTGCGATGTTATAGACGAAGGACTTGACCAAATTTACGCTACTTTGAACAAACAATAGACTATCTTCAGCAATCCTTTGATCAGGGTTGTCGAAATTTGCATCTATAAGAGTAACCTTGTAAAAGTTAGAATTTTTAAGCCAAAGATCTTCTAGCTTTGAGCTTAGGCTCTCTCGCCAAGAAATGATGAGAAATTTCTTTAAGTAGCTGCCACAAACTATGAAAACTACGATAAATAGCGTGTATAGTAAAAATTCTCCTATAAGTGGCAAGATCAGGCTCTTGTTAAATGCGCTTAGTGCGTCGTAAAATCGTTTTTCCCACTCATTCATCAAGACTGCTATCTTTGTCACACCAAGGCTTGCAAATATCATCAAGGCAAGGATTATCCATGCTTTTAAAGCTTTTTTATCTAGCCAAAACCAAGCTGAAATTTCAAAAAACTGCCTTAAAATTTTCAAATTTTTCCTTTAAATTTAAGACCCCAAAGCCAAAAAGCCTTGGGATTAAATTTAGTATTTGTAGTTAAAACTTAACATAAAGCTTCTAGGCTCGCCGTAAAAGTTGTTCATACCAGCGGTTCTATTGTGCGTATTGTAAAAATACTTCTTATCGGTTATGTTTTTAACGATCAGACCTACACTAAAGTTGTCGTTTATCAAGTAGTTGATATTTGCATCCCAAAGGGCATAACCTTTTTGCGCTGGTACGTAGTATTTTATAGCTGAGCCTGAACTCATATTGTCTTTCATATAGATACCACTTGTTTTGCTTTGGTATCTAACTCCCGTGCCGATGCTTAGTTTTTGAGTGCCAACAAGCGGTATTTCGTAACTTGTATAGAGCTTAAACATATGTCTTGGGACGTACTTTTTAGCGTCAGCCCCTTTGTTGTAATCAACATTTGATGATGTTTTTCTTTCACTTTTTAGATATTCGCTTTTATTAAATGTATATCCAGCCATCACGCTCCACCTCTCAGTTATCGAGCCTGAAATTTCAGCGTCTATACCTCTGCTTCGTACCTTCCCCTCTGCGATAGAGTAGTTTGAATTATTTGGATCTGTTATGGCTCTATTTTCTTGGATTATTTGAAAGAGTGCAACAGCTGTATTTAACGCGCCGCCTAAAAACTCAGACTTCACGCCTGTTTCTATGTTGTATCCTACGACTGGTTCAAGGACATTTTTATTTGCATCAGTTGCGCTTTGAGGTTTAAAAATTTCAGCGTAGCTTACGTACCAGCTATGATCTTTTAAAAAGTCCCATGTTAGGCCTGCATAAGGTGAAAATTTTGACTTTGTGATATAGGTGTTAGCAGATCTTGCACCAGTTTTATGGTTTTCATTAAAGCTGTCATATTTTACCCTAGCAAATCTTCCACCAAGGATCATATGCCAATCATCACTAAAGTTATATCTAGTGCCAGCTGTTAGAGCTTGCTGGTAAATTGTTTTTGTAAAAGTTTTATTTAAAGTTGCATTTGTTCCACCCCAGTTTGGCTCGGCTATGGCTGAAGAGCTCCAGTTATTTATGCCAAGCCCAAGCGATGCTAAAGACATACTTGGCATTCTGATATCATGCTCTACAAATTTCTCCTTACTAAGTGAGCCATTTACAAAGATATCGTGTTTTTGTCCAAAAAGCTCATACTTTCCATCTACTCCAAGCTTTAGATTGACCTCTTTTGAGCCATTGTCGTATTTTTGTAAACGAATATCATGAGAAGGAGTAGGCGCTACTGGATCATATGGATTTGTTCCGCCCATTGAGCCAAATTTTATTACGCCGTCACTTTTTGTATAGTTTAGCTTTGCATAGGCTTTGTAATCATCATTAAACTGATGAGAAATTTCTGTAAAGGCATTATATTTTTCATAGATGCTATTGTTCCAGTTTGCACCAAAATAGCTTTTTCTATCTAAATTTAAATTATTGCCATCTTTATCAAGTGCAGGTACGCCGTATATATCATACACTTCGCTTGTCTTTTGCCATATAAGTCCAGCAGTAAGCAATGTTTTATTAGTTAGATCAAACTCAAATATCCCGCCCAGCGCTCCACGCCAGCCATTGCGGTAGTGCTTATATGTGCCATTTTTGCTTAAAACACCGATCAGCCTTCCTCGCACTGAGCCAGATTCGTTTAAAGCATTGCTAACATCAAACGTACCTCGGTAATTATCCCAGCTGCCTAAATTTAGGCTTGTGTTAAAAGCAAATTCGCTAGTTGGGCGTTTGCGAACTAAATTTACAGTGCCGCCTGGCTCGCCATTACTTTGTGTAAGGCCTGCTGTACCTCTTAAAACTTCGACTCTATCGTAAAACTCAAGATCTGTAAATTCTTTAGAATAGCCAAGCGGTCCTTGAACTGATGAAGAGACTGATGATGCGATACCATCTTCTTGTATGTTATCTATATCAAAGCCACGAGAATTTATCCTAAGGCGCCCACTATCGTTTCTAACAGCAATTCCTGGGGCGTATTGCAAAGCTGAATTTACATCTTTTAAATTTAGATCTTTTATGAGCTGATTTGAGATGACAGAGACTGATTGTGGTGTCTCTTTTATGCTTAGACCTAGTCCGGTTGCGGTGTTCATCCTATCGGCTGTGTATGAGCCAGTGCCTTCAGTCTTTGAAAGATCACCCACTACTTGCACCTCTGCAAGGCTAGTGTCATTTTGGGTAGTGGCTGCATCGTTTGTCTTGTTTAGATCGGTGCTATTGGCTGCAAATAGTGCATTTGCGCTAAGAGTTAGTGCAAGTGCAATGGATAACTTATATCTCATAATATACTCCTATTTTAATAATCATTATTATTTTGTGAAATTATATAAATATGAGATTAAAGAATAATAAATTTTTAACAAAAAATTTACCGAAATTTTACATAGCTAGAATTTAAATAGTTTTGTTTAAAAATGAGGTAGAGAATTTAGCCACCAAAGTGGCTAAATTTGGAGTTATCTTAGGATTTGAATTTTTGCTTTTGCGCGGAGTTTTTCGAAGTAATCACTCATTAATTTCTCTTGCTCGCCTTGGTAAAGCTCGTTTATAACGTTATCTTTTACATCAGCAAAGCTTGGTGTGTATGAGCCGATCTTCTCTTTTACTAAAAACATATCAAAGCTATCAGGTCCTTGCAAAGGCTGTGTGTAGTCGCCGTTATTTGTGCTTGAGATGATCGCAGCAAGTCTTGGATCTATGCTTTGATAGTCCAAACTAACCTCTTGTGTTTGTACGCCGTTTAGAAGCTTCGGACTTGTCTTTTGAGCTTCAAGTAGATCAGGGTCTTTTGCTCTATAAACTACAACTCTAGCGGTGCTAAAGACCTTAAATTTATCAGGATTAGCGTCAAAATACGCCTTTGCTTTTTGCTCGTTTATATTCTTGCCAGCCTCAGCAGCTATGCTTTTATAAAGTTTTTCTTGAAGCATCTTGTGCTCTAAGTTGTTTTTAAAATCCAAAAAGTCCATGCCTTGAGCTTGGATAGAGTTTCTAAACTGCGAATTTGTCATGCCGTTTTGCTTTGCGATCGCCTCGATCCTGTCGTTTAGCTCAAAAGGCGTAACGCTTAAATTTAAGTTTTTTATCTGTGCATCTTCAAGCCTATCTCTGATAAGCAAATTTAAAGCGTCCTGCTCTGTTGTCTTTAGCTGTTCCTTCAAGCTATAAACCTCGTAAAGCGTGATAGGCTCGTTCTCCACGATAGCTGCGATGCCGTTTATCATCTGAGCTGAATATAAATTTAAGGCACTTAACACGCCAGCAGCCAAAAAGAGCAATTTTTTCATAATGAAACCTTTGTTTAAGTATTTAGTAAATATAATTTTGGGCAATTATAACATAAAAATAAGGCACAAAATGATAGTTACTAGATTTGCTCCGTCGCCTACTGGATACCTACATATAGGCGGACTTAGGACAGCTCTTTATAATTATTTATACGCAAGAGCTAACAATGGAAAATTTCTGCTCCGCATCGAAGATACTGACTTAAAACGAAACTCAGAAGAGGCCACGCAAGCCATAAAAGAGGCATTTGCTTGGTGCAAGCTAGATCACGACGGCGAAGTGACCTATCAGTCAAAGAGATTTGATCTTTACAAAGAGTATGTTAAAAAGCTGCTTGATGAGGGCAAAGCCTACAAATGCTACATGAGCAAAGAGGAACTTGAGGAGCTTAGAGCTAGTCAAGAGGCTAGAAAAGAGCGCCCAAAATATGATAATAGATATAGAGATTTTACTGGCACGCCTCCAGCTGGCATCGAGCCAGTCATCCGTATAAAAGCCCCACTTAGCGGCGAGATCGTCATACATGATGGTATAAAGGGCGAGGTTAAATTTAAGGTTGAAGATATCTTAGACGACTTCATCATCGCTAGAAGCGACGGCACGCCAACATATAACTTCACAGTTGTGATAGACGATGCGCTAATGGGTGTAACTGACGTTATTCGTGGCGATGACCACCTCTCAAATACCCCAAAACAGATCGTTCTTTACGAGGCGCTTGGATTTAAGGTGCCAAAATTTTATCACGTCGCTATGATAAACGGCGAGGACGGCAAAAAGCTTAGCAAAAGACACGGCGCGACTGACGTTATGGAGTATAAAAAGATGGGCTACTTGCCTGAAGCGCTCTTAAATTTCCTTGTTCGTCTTGGCTGGAGCCACGGCGATGATGAGATTTTTACTATCGAGGATATGCTTAAATACTTCAATCCAAACGATATCAACAAAAGCTCAAGTACCTACAACGCTCAAAAGCTTGACTGGCTAAATTCTCACTACATCAAGACCTTGCCTTATGAGAGGCTAGCGCACGATATGCTCGAGTTTGGCGTGGATTTTAAGGCTTTGGTAAAGGGCGAACTACTGCTAAATTCGCTCCGTGAGAGATCAAAGACACTAATTGAGATGGCAAACAGCGCAAATGCTATTATCAACGCTCCAAAAAGCTACGATGAGAAAGCTTGGGCTAAATTTATAAATGAAAATAGCAAAGAAATTTTGGCGAAATTTGCTCAAATTTTAGACCGTGACCTTGACGCAAAGGGATATGAGGAGCTAACTAATAAATTTTTAGAGCAAAATGGCTTAAAACTAAAAGACCTAGCTCAGGCCCTAAGGATAGCGCTAACTGGCTCAAGCGTGAGCCCAAGTATCTTTGAAGTGCTTGAAGTAGTAGGTAGCAACGAGATCAAAAACAGAATACAAAATTTATTAAAGGAAGAGAAATGACACATGTAACTAAAGAAGAGGCACTAAACTACCACATAGGCGGTAAGATCGAGATCAGGGTAAAGACACCTTGCGAGACTTCAAGAGACCTTTCAATGGCCTATACACCAGGCGTTGCTGAGCCTTGTAAAGAGATAGAGGCTGACACTGAGCTAGCTTATAAATATACAAATAAAGCAAATTTAGTAGCTGTCATCACCGATGGCACGGCTGTTCTTGGACTTGGCGACATCGGCGCTATCGCTGGTAAGCCAGTTATGGAGGGTAAGTCAGTTTTATTTAAGAAATTTGCAAACGTTGATGCCTTTGACATCGAGCTAGATGAGCACGATCCTGATAAGATCGTTGAGATTTGCAAGGCTCTAGCTCCTACATTTGGCGGTATAAATTTAGAAGATATCCGCGCTCCAAAGTGCTTTGAGATCGAAAGAAAGCTTCAAGAAGCAGTCGATATCCCTGTAATGCACGACGATCAGCACGGCACAGCGATGATAACAAGCGCTGGCATTATAAATGCGATGGAAATTTCTGGCAAAGATATATCTAAGATAAAGATCGTAGTTAGCGGCGCTGGTGCAGCTGGCATCGCTTGCGCAAAGATGTATAAAGCACTTGGCGCAAAACACATCGTGATGATAGATAGCAAAGGTGTCATCCACTCAAAAAGAACAGACCTAACTCCAGAGAAGGTTGAATTTGCGCTTGAGACTGAGGATAGGACTTTGGCTGATGCGATGAAAGGTGCTGATATGTTTTTAGGTCTTTCTAAGCCTGGCGTTGTGACAAAAGAGATGGTCGCATCAATGAACAAAGAGCCTATCATCTTCGCTTTGGCAAACCCAGTGCCTGAAATTTTCCCAGAGGACGTCGTAGCTGTAAGAGATGACGTTATGATGGGCACAGGCAGAAGCGACTATCCTAATCAAGTAAATAATGTTTTGGGCTTTCCATTTATCTTTAGAGGCGCGCTTGACGTTAGGGCTAAAAAGATCACTGAAAATATGAAAATGGCAGCAGCTAAAGCGCTTGCACAGCTTGCAAAAGAGCCAGTGCCAGCTGAAGTTTTAAAAGCAAGTGGCGTTAGCGAGCTAAAATTTGGCAAAGAGTACATCATCCCAAAACCATTTGACAAGCGTGTGCTAACGGCGGTCGCTCCAGCAGTTGCAAAAGCTGCAGTTGAAGATGGCGTAGCGAGAGTAAAAGATTTTGATGTTGAGGCTTACAAAGCCAAACTTGCAAAAGGTTTTTAATCAAATTTAGCCCAAATTTTGGGCTAAATTCTCCTCTTGGCATTTTGTAAAAGACAAACCTTGTAAAAACAGTAAATTTAAGGACAAAAAATGCAAAACGTGAAGCTCATCTCACACCCATTGATCGAGCACAAATTAACAATCTTACGTGATAAAAACACCCAGCCTTTTCAGTTTCGCATGCTAGTTGATGAGATCAGCTACCTTATGATCTTTGAGGCGACTAGAAATTTAAAGGTAAAAGATGTCAAAGTCCAAACACCAGTTGCGGTGGCAGACGCAAAAAGGCTCACTACAAAGGTGATGATATGCCCTATTTTAAGGGCTGCTCTTGGCATGCTTGATAGCGTCTTTACCATCATCCCAGATGCGAGCGTTGGCTTTTTGGGCTTTCAGCGAAACGAAGAGACAGCGCAGGCTGAGTTTTTCTACGCAAAGCTTCCAAAAGACGCAAAAGAGCGCATGGCGATCATCATAGATCCTATGTTTGCGACTGGCGGCACGGCGATAGACGCGGTTAAGTTCTTGCGTGAAAAGGGCGTTAAAGAGATAAAATTTATCTCTATCATCGCCGCACCTGAGGGGCTAAAGAGATTTAGCGAAATTTACCCAGACGTCGAGGTCTATACGGCATCGATCGATGAGAAACTAAATGAGAAAAACTACATCGTCCCAGGTCTTGGTGACGCTGGCGATAGAGTTTTTAACACACTTTAAGGGCTAAATTTGAACAAAAGACTTTTGCCAGCTCTAGTTGCCTTTGTCATTGCCATCATCGTTGGCACCTTCTTTTTTTCAAAAGAGGGCGGCGAGGCAAACAAAAACGCTCAAATTTTACTTGAGCAGCTAAACAAAGAGAGGCAAAAGAGCCAGAGCCTCGCAGAAAACGGCTCATACACCTCAAAAGATGAGGTCGCACTTTATATCTATAAATTTAACAAGCTACCAAAGAATTTCATAACCAAAAAAGAGGCACTTGAACTTGGCTGGGACGCAAAAAGCGGAAATTTATGGCAGATAAGCGGCGGCAAAAGCATTGGTGGGGATAGATTTTCAAACAGAGAAAAGAGGCTGCCTGAGGCTGATGGTAGAAAGTGGTTTGAGTGCGATGTAAATTATAGTGGTGGCAGGCGCGGTGCTGAGAGAATTTTATACTCAAACGACGGGCTTATCTACTACACACCCGATCACTACGAGCATTTTTACCTGCTTTATGAGAAGAGGATGCAATGAAAAGCGTGATCTTAGATGCCAAAAAGATGGTTGAAAAAGAGAAGATGCATGAGTATTTTGCTAAGAAATTTGACCTGCCAGAGTACTACGGCAAAAATTTAGACGCGCTCTTTGACTGCCTTTGTGAGATAAATGAGCCAACGCTTATAAAGCTAAAAAATGAAAATGCTTTGGATAGTGCCACAAAAGAGAGCTTAACCCAGCTATTTTGCGACGTTTGCAACGAAAATGCGCTAGTTAAATTTGAGCTTGTAAAAGATGAAAAATGATATTTGGAAAGATTGATTATCTAAATTTACTCCCATTTCACGTTTTTTTAAAATCAGCCCCACTAAGCTCTCAGATAAAAAAGGCTATCGAGTTTAAAAAAGGCGTGCCAAGCAAGCTAAATAGGGCACTAAATGCCAGAAAGATCGACGCTGCGGTTATTTCAAGCATAGCCAGCAAAAAGGCAAATTTAAAGAAGCTAAATTTTGGAATAGTCGCCAAAAAAGATGTAAAAAGCGTGCTTGTGCGCAAAAATTCAGCCCCAAAGCCAGATCCTGCCTCAGCTAGCTCAAACGCCCTAGCCAAGGTGCTTAAACTAAATGGAGAGGTGATCATAGGCGACAGGGCACTAAAGGCATACTTAAGCGAGGGCAAAGAGTGCTTTTACGACCTTGGTCAAATTTGGTACGAAAAGACAAATTTGCCATTTGTTTTTGGTAGATTTTCTTACGTAAAAAACGGCTCGTTTTACAAAAAACTGGTCGCAAAATTTCTACAAAAAAATGTAAAGATCCCAAACTATATCTTGGCCAAGTATGCTAAAAGTCGTGACATAAGCGAGCAAGACATCAAGTGGTATTTGAAATTTATAAGCTACGAAATAGGCCCAAAAGAGCAAAAATCACTCCGAAAATTTTTTAAAGAACATAGATTATTAAAAGCAGAAAAAAAGAATTAAATTTTTTATAGCTTCTTAGTAGCTGCCAAGAAGCTATAAAATTTAGTGATGCATATGCATATTTGTTGAGTTATCATCACTCATCTGTTGCATATTCATCATCATCTTATGGTGATCATGCATCGGCATATCTGCTGGCATGTTCATTGGCATATTCATCTGCATATCCATCGCGCCATTTTCAGCCTTATAACCTGTTATGGTAGGATCAACCATGCCAAATATCATAGCGACGTGTCCGACGATCAAGAAAAATATGAGCAGGCAAAAGTGAAGCTTTAGCTTTGCCTTTTGGCTTGCATTTTTATAGATCAAATTTAGCTCTAAAAGTGCGATGCCAAGAAGTGGGATAACGCCGATGAGGTATGAGTAGATAGCGATGACATCGGCATATCCGCGCCATTTTATGGTTGGATAAATTTTTGCTAAAAAGTAGATCACAAGAGCTGTAAAATAGACCCCAAGCACTATGCCAACAAATTTGCTAACGGCCTTAAAGCCAGCGTTTTTGCCACTATCCATGTGATACATCGTAAAAAACTCCATCGCCACTAAAAGCTCCGCAAGCCCCATAGGTATCACCATGTAGAGGATTAGATTGTAAGGTTGATCGAGCGATAAAAGCTCCATGTAGTGTGTCATTACCATTGTAAATCCTTTGTAAAAATTTAAAGAAATTTACTACCAAAGGGCTAAGATAGTTAAAAAATATCAAGAATAGTTGTGAGATTTAAGCGGATGTTAAATTTACTCCTAGCTGGGCTAAGAGTAAATTTAAGCTAGTCTTTAAACTCGTGTGAGATGACTGGAGAGAATTCCTCCCAGTGAAGCTTGGTTTTAATGGTTGGCATCTTGCTTTGAAATGGCTCTTTTTTAAGTGCTGCCATAGCGACGCTATCGCCTTGCGGTTTGGCTGGTGCTTCTACGTTTAAAACGACTCTTTCAAGCTCGATGAAGTCTTTTAAGATGAGCGCATAGGAGCGGAAGAAATTTGCATTTTTATGAGCTAAAAGTAGCGAGCCAAACTCATCTACAAATAAATTTAAAGTCTCGATAAAAAGCTTATCGCTGATATTTTTTTCGCCGTTAAATTCATCATTTAAAAACGTCGCCATCACTAAAAATATAAAGCCAACGTAGTCCTCGCTGTCTTTGCAAAGCTCCTTATCGCGCCTATATGGGCTAAGGTTTAGGCAGTGTATCACTCTAAGTCTAGCAGCTCCATTGTCTCTGCCCTCTTCATAAAATGAGGCGCTTAAAGGGATATTTGTAAAGCCAAAAAGAACCTCATTTTGCTCATTTACAAGCTCTTTAAAGCTAAATTTATCTAAATTTGCAAATGCCTCTGCGCTTTGCTCGCTCAAAGGATTTTGCGCTAGGTAGCTAAGCTGTTCTCTCCACCTTGCAAATTTCTCATCGCTCGTGTGAAAAAATAGCGGATAAGCTAAAAATTCGTAAAAATATGCCCTTGCTTTTGTGATGTTCTTATCCATTTAATAAATCCTCTCTCATCGCGTTTAGTTGGGCTTGCACCATGATCTTTGCCTTGCAGTCAGCACAGCAGTAAAGAGCTTTTATCTTGGCTCTGTCGTTGCCAAATCTTGGCTGCATGATCGCTGCGATCTTCTCGACTGCCTTTTTAGTCGCAAACTCTTTTCCACACTCCACGCAGGCAAATAGCTCGTCATGTGCAAGCTCGCTATAAACGAAGCTCTCAGGCTTGAGCGCTAGTTTGCCAACCTCAAGCGAGATAGTGTTTTTCTCAGCGCAGCTTAGCTCGCAGTAGCCACAGGCGGTGCAGACGCTTGGGTTAAATAAAATCGAATTTGTCTTCTTATCAGCCACCAAGGCGCTTACGTTACAAGCTCCAACACAGCTAAGACAGAGCGTGCAAGTTTCAGCGTTTATCTTAACCACGCCATATCTTATCATCTCGCCGCTTTTTACCACGCCAAGATCGTCACTACCTACGATAAACTCAAGCCTTTTAGCAAAAATTTCTCTCTTTGGCAGTGCGTATTCGTTGATCGAGTGCTGAGAGCCGTCTATTAGTTTTGCTTTTTTAAGCGCACTTTCAAGCTCAGCCTTGTCTTTTGCGTGGTATATCGCAGTCTCTTTAAATTTAAGCTCATAAATTTGATTTAATATACTAATGGCGTCCTTTTCGCCCTTGCCAAGGCTCTTGCTATATAAGATCACACTCGCGCCACTTTCTTGAAGAAGCGTCAAAAAGTGCGTTTGGCTTAGCAGATGTGGGGCTAGGATGACAAAAGGTAGGACATTTTCTGGTAGGCTGACGTTAAGCTCTTCTAAATTTATCTCCTCAGAAACGATGAGAGCGACCTTATCTTTGTAAAGCTTAGCGATAGTGGCAAATGAGCTTTGTGGCATGAGCGTTGAGTCTAGTGAGCCGCTAGGGCAGACGCTGATGCAGTTTCCGCAGTTTGTGCAATCTATCGCTGAAAAGACCAGGTGCTTTGTCTCGTCCTCTTTTAAGATAGCAACCGTTGGGCAAACCTCGGCGCAACGACCGCAAATTTCACTCCTGCGCTCGTGATACTGACAGATTGAAGAGTCGTATTGCGTAAAGCTTTTGTATCTAAATTTTGGGCTTTTTGCGTTTAAAATTTCAAGCACTTTTTCATCTTTTAGCCCTGAAATTTCGTAGCAGCCGCTTTGCTTTAGCATATAGTCCCTTGCGTTTTCAACTAAGAAAAAGTCGCAATCAACCTCAAATTCGTCATTTGCTCTAAGCACCAAAACGCTTAGCTCACCAGCTGCGCCATATATAAATTTAACCTCAAAGTGCGTTAGCTCGATCACTTTGTAGCCATTTTCTTTTAGTAAATTTGCTAGCTCTTCGCGGCCTGAGTTGCTTACTATGACAACATTTTTGCCGACCTCTTTTTCGTAATCCACATCCTTTGCCATGTCAAAGGCGCTCGCTCTTGCCTCGTAGAGTAAAAGTGTGTTTTTGGCTTTTTCTAAGACGCTTGCGGTGGTATTTTTAAGGTAGAAATTTATCTCAGGTGCGACGACATTTGCCTTTAGCTTTGGAGAGTTTGAGACTAGATAGTCGCCATTTTCGTTGTTGATCTCTATCTGCTCATTTAGCATCAAAGCATCGTCAAAATCGTTATAAAAGCCAAATTCTTTCATTGTTTCTCCTATTATCAAAAACGGGCTTATTCTAATATTAATGGGATTAATAGACTCTGAAATTTATATGCTCTTTTTTTGCTCTAAGTTTTAATTTATAATATTTTTATGTTAAAATCACGCCTTGGTAAAACTAACTTACTAGGAGCGCAAATTGAACGATTTAAGAAATATCCCACAAGTTGATAAGATCATAAAAAATGAAGCATTTTCGGGGCTTGATACGAGTTTGGTCACTATGCTTGCAAGGCAAATTTTAGATGAGGTTAGAGCTAAAATTTTAAATGAAAATGCAAGCTTTAGCGGAGAAGAGATAATAAATTTGATCCTAGATGAGTACTATAAATTTAATGAAGCTAGCCTTCAAAGAGTGCTAAATTTAACCGGTGTCACCATACATACAAACCTCGCTAGAAGCGTTATCGATAAAGAAATTTTAAAGCGGGCAACGCCTGTTATCACAGGATACTCAAACCTCGAATACAACTTAAAAACAGGCAGCCGCGGCAACAGATATGACTACGTTGGCTCGCTAATAGCAAGGGCCTTTGGATTTGAAGACGCCATCGTTGTAAATAACAACGCAAGCGCTGTATTTTTAGTGCTAAACACCTTTGCAAAGGGCAGAGAAGTGGTCGTTAGCAGGGGCGAACTAGTCGAGATCGGCGGTAGTTTTAGAGTGCCTGAGGTGATGGCAAATGCAGGCTGCATCCTAAAAGAGGTCGGCACTACAAACAAAACTAGACTAAAAGACTACGAAGAGGCGATCAGCGATGAGACAGCGATGCTTGTGAAAGTTCATAGATCAAATTTTGACATCGTTGGCTTTAGCGAAGAGACCACGGCAAATGAGCTAAGCGAGCTAGCAAGCAGGCAAAATTTGATAGATTATTTTGATCTTGGCAGTGGATTTTATGGAAATTTGCCTTTTAATTTAGACAAAAACGAGCCAGATCTAAAAAATTTAAAAGATGTTTCGCTAGTTAGCTTTAGCGGCGACAAGCTGCTTGGTGCGGTACAGTGCGGTATCATCGTTGGCAAAAAAGAGCTCATCGCAAAGCTTAGAAAAAACCAGCTTTTAAGGATGCTTCGTGTCGATAAAGTGATCATCTCGCTTTTGGCTGAGAGCATGAAAGCCTATCTAAACAAAGAATTTGGGCTAATCACAACGCAAAAACTACTTCATAAAAGCGTAAAAGAGCTTGAGAGCTTGGCAAATTTTATAAATAAAAGCCTAAAAACTCCGCTTGAGATAGTGCGCACACAAACCTTTGTGGGAGGTGGAGCGATGCCAAATAAAAAGATCCCAAGTGTGGCACTTGCATTTGGTGGCGACCCAAATTTAAACGAGCTAAAATTTAGGCAAAAAAGGGTGATCGGGCGCATAGAAAATGACAAATTTATGCTTGATCTTAGATCGCTTCTTGATGAGGACGTAGAGACGCTAATAAAAATAATAAATGAAACGGAAGAAAAATGAGTTTAATAATAGGAACAGCAGGGCATATCGACCATGGAAAAACCGCGCTTATAAAGGAGCTAAACGGCTTTGAGGGGGACAATCTTGAAGAGGAGAAAAAGCGTGGCATAACGATCGATCTAAGCTTTTCAAATTTAAGCAAAAATGATGAAAATATAGCATTTATCGACGTGCCAGGACATGAAAATCTCATAAAAACGATGATAAGTGGCGCGTATGGCTTTGATGCGTGCTTGTTTGTGGTGGCGGCAAATGACGGGCTCATGCCTCAAAGCTTGGAGCACCTTGAAATTTTAAATCTCCTTGGCGTGAAATCTATAATCGTGGCGCTTACAAAGTGTGATCTAGTTGATGAAGCCACCATAAATTTAAGAAAAAAAGAGATAAGAGATGAAATTTCTAAATTTAAAAACCTGCAAATTTTAGAAATTTTCGCCGTTAGCATAAAGGATAAGGCAAGCATCGATGAGCTTAAAAACTACCTCTTTACGCTAAGAGCCAAAAAGCGCGATGAGGAGGGCGTTTTTAGATACTACATTGATAGGGTTTTTAGCCTAAAAGGTATCGGAAATGTCGTAACTGGCACCGTGATAGAGGGAAGCGTTAGTAAAAATGAGAAGCTTTTTAACTACGACGCTGGCAAAGAGGTGCTAGTAAGAAGCGTGCAAAGCCACGATAAATTTGTTGATAGCGCTGGAGTTAGCAGCCGCGTGGCGCTTAATCTAACTGGCATAGAGCTTAGCGAGCTAAAAAAGGGTCAGCTACTTAGCAAAAAGGGCTTTTTTAGGGGATTTAGAGAGGTTGATGCGGTCGTAACTGCTAAAAATCTTATCCACTCTCAAAGCGTGACATTTTGCGTGGGCGCTAAAAACGTGCCCGCAAAGGTGCTAATACTAAGCCAAAAAGATGATAGCTACTTTGTAACATTTAAATTTCAAAGCGATATGTTTTTAAAATTTGACGAGGCCTTTGTGCTCATCTCAGACGCGCGCGTGATAGGCGGTGGTAGAGTGCTAAACCCTGTGCTTGAGCCACTAAAAAAAGCTGGTAAAATTCTCTTTTTAGCCTCGCTTTTAAAGCATGATTTTGTTGAAGCTTTTTCTATCTTAAAAGAGGCTCACAAAAATGGCTTTGGCATCATCTCTTCTTATCAAAGATTTGGTCTAAATCACGAAGAGGCCATAAACGTGGCCAAAAAAGTCTCAAACGTCTTTGTCGATGAAAAGGCTTTAAATATCTACGATCTAAGCGCGGTTGAGCGGATAAAATCAGCCATTAAATTTATGATAGAAAAGAACGAATTTGCTGTCTTTTCAGCTCAAAGTATCAGTCTAAAACTTGCTTGGGCTAGCCAAAATTTAGCCCAAAAAGCGCTTGACGAGCTTGAAAGTGCAAATTTGATCGCCAAAGATAGCGGTGTCTATACCAAAAAAGGCGTTGATATTAGCAAGCTAAAAGTTAGGCTAGAAGAGAAAATTTACGAAATTTTAGAAAGTGGCAAGCTAGCCCCAACGGCGCCATATAATATATATGATGATTTAGAGATCGATAGAGTTAGTGGTGACAATGCCCTTAAAAAGCTAACCGCAATGGGCAGGGTCATAAGGCTGGAGCATAACCTTTTCATCACTAGAAATTCGCTAAAAATGGCACTTGATAAACTAAGAGAGATCATAAAAAATCAAGGCTTTGTAAATGTCACAAACGCCAAGGATGCGCTAAATTTAAGTAGAAAATATATAATCGCCTACCTTGAACAGCTCGATCTTGAGAGTGACATAATGAAGCAAGGAAATGATAGGGTTTTTCGCAGTTAGTATTCATTTACAAAAAGCAAATATAATCCGCCAAATTTTTAAAAAGGATAAAAATGAAAAAAGTGATCTTAGCCTCAATCATCGCGGCAACTAGCCTAATGGCAGCAAGCGATAAGCAAATAGAGGACTTCTACTCTCAAATGGTTGATAGTAGCGTAAAAGTAAAGGTAGCTGACCGTCACAAAGTGGCAGGCGACATCGAAGCTGTCGTGGTAAAACTAAGCAAAGATGGCAACTCACAAGATGAGATAGTATTTACAAAAGGCGACTTCATCTTCCCAGACGTGATCGATCTAAAAGAGCAAAAATCATACCTAGCTGAAGTGAAAAAAGAGGTCATCGCAAAGGGAATTTCTAAAATTTATAAAGATGAAGACAAGGCAAACATCATCGTTCTTGGTAGCGACCCTAAAAAGCCAACTATCATAATGTTTTCAGACCCAGAGTGCCCATACTGCAGGGCTGAGCTAGCAAAGATCGAGACAACGCTAAAAGATAGCAACGTAGAGATCGTCCTAACTCCAGTCCATGACATCTCATCACTTCAAAAAAGCTCACTAATCTACAAAGATGCAAAAGCTGCTAAGAGTGACAGTGACAAGGTTAAAATTTTAAGAAAATACTACGCTGAAGACTACAATGTAGATGATAAGAGTGTTAGTAAAGAAGATGTCGCAAAGATCGATAATCTGCGCAAAAAATACTTTGCAGCTGGCGTTAGATCAGTGCCATTTATCGTAAATAAAAGCGATCTAAAATAACATTTTCTAGGGAGCTCTCCCTAGAATTTCTGCTACAAATAAATTTTATAAATTTAAAGTATATTTAACTATATTTTTAATAAATACTTAACATTATTAATTAAACTTTTATATTTACTTTGCTTAACTTAGAAATATGCTAAATTTACATAGTTTAACTTTAGGGTGCTAAAATGCCCTTAAATAGGCTATTTGCGATATTTTAGAAATCCTAAATATGCAAATTTTACATATTATTGAACCAAATTTCTCAAAAATTTTTGAGGCATAAGGAGGAAAAATGCAAGGATCAAGAAGAGATTTTCTCAAAAAATCTCTAAAAGTCGGTGCTGCCAGCGGAGTACTCGCAGTCTCAGCCGTAGCAAAAGTGACTAGTGATGACTTGGCTCCTGATGACAATGGCGTTGTCGTAGGCAAGTCAAACAAAAAAGAGGTGCTTTATAAAAAAAGCAAAAACTGGGAAACCTACTATAAAATCGCATACTAAGGGAGAAAACCATGAGTGATGCACGTATAGGAAGACGTTCATTTTTAAAGCTAGCCGCACTAGGTGCTGGCACCACAATGGCTTTTGGACAAAATGATACGATAAGACACGCTAGCGCAGAGGAGATAAAAGATCCTTTCCCTGGCTCAAAAAAGGTTAGAACTATTTGTTCTATATGCTCAGCAGGCTGTGGTATCGAGGCTGAGGTACAAGATGGTGTTTGGGTTCGTCAAGATATGGCGATGTTTCACCCGATATCTCAAGGCTCACACTGCTCAAAAGGTATCGATCAGATCGACCTTACACATAGCAAACAACGCATCAAATACCCTATGAAAAAGGTTGATGGCAAATGGCAAAGAATTTCATGGGATCAAGCCGTAAATGAGATCGGCGATAAGATGCTTCAGATCCGTAAAGAAGATGGTCCTGATAGCGTTATATTCTTAGGATCTGCGAAATTTAACAACGAACAAGCATATTACTTTAGAAAATTTGCTGCGTTTTGGGGCACAAACAGCAACGACCACGTAGCAAGAATTTGACATAGCGCAACAGTCGCCGGTGTGGCGAATACTTGGGGTTATGGCGCGATGACAAACCACTTTGGAGATATGGCTGCAAATTCAAAATGTATATTTATAATAGGTGCAAATCCAGCTGTGGCAAACCCAGTTGGCGGTATGAAGCACACTTTGCAAGCAAAAGATAGAAACAACGCAAAAGTGATCGTAGCTGATCCAAACTTTACAAAATCAGCCGCTCACGCTGATCTATACCTAAGACAAAGATCAGGTACCGATATAGCGCTTGTTTATGGACTTATCCACATCATCTTAAAAAATGGCTGGGAAGATAAAGAATTTATAAAAAATAGAACTTACGGCATCGACGAGATAGCAAAAGAGGCTGAGCACTGGACACCAGAGGTCACATCTGACGTTACAGGCGTACCAGTTGATAAGCTAATGGAGGCTGCAAATATCCTAGCTCACACAAAACCAGGCACTGTGATCTGGGCACTTGGTATCACTCAGCACTCAGTTGGTAGCTCAAATACGAGAATTTTACCTATCCTTCAACTAATCCTAGGCAACATGGGCAAACCAGGCGGCGGCTGTAACATCATCCGTGGTCACGACAACGTTCAAGGCTCAACCGATATGTGTAACCTCTCAGATAGCTTGCCGATGTATTACGGACTAACTGACGCGGCTTGGAAGTACTACTGCCAAGGCTGGGGTGTTGATTATGACGAGTTTGTAAAACGCTTTGCAGTCTCAACAAAAGAGCCAAAACAAGGCGGCACACCAGTTAAAAACACTGTTTTTGAAGAGTATTACTACCACGATCCTAAAAATCCAGAGGATAGAAACTGGAGAAATGAAAAAGGCTGGTCACTTTCAAAATGGTGGCAAGGCGTCTTAAAAGAGGAAAATACCTTTAGCAGTGGCGCGTTAAGAGTTCTTTGGGTTCAAGGAACTGGTCTAACATCTATGGCACACCTAGCTAAAATTCAAGAAGCAGCCTCAAAACTAGATATGATCGTAGTTGCTGAGCCATTTGTAAATGAAATTTCTATCCTTTCAGATAGAAAAGATGGTGTTTATATCTTGCCAGTGGCAACTGCCTTTGAAAACGAAGGTCACCTAAACGCTACAAACCGCTCAGGTCAGTGGAGAACAAAAGTCGTTGATCCACTTTACGAGAGCAAAGGCGATCACGAAGTAATGTTTGCATTTGCTAAGAAATTTGGCTTTTACGATGAATATGTAAAAGGTATGAAGATGGCTGTCGTAGATAGAGAGCTAAAACAAGTAAAAGATGACTTTGTATGGCCAGATGACGCGACAAATGAGATAGCAAGGGTTGGAAATTCTATCGGTTATGGCGGCAGAACTGCTGAGATGTTTAGACGTCACCAAGCAAACTGGGATAAATTTGACCCAGATACGCTAATAGGTCTTGGCGGCGAAGTAAAAGGCGAGTACTACGGCAAGCCATGGCCAGCATGGGACGAAAAACACCCTGGCACACCTATACTTTACGATATGAGCAAGTCTTATGCAGAGGGTGGCTCTGGCTTTAGAAACCGCTTTGGCTTAGAGCATAACGGCGTTAGTCAGCTAGCTAGCGAAGAGGCAACTTTGGTTGGCTCAGCTATAAAAGGTGGCTACCCACAAATCACAAAAGATAATATAGAAAAAGTCCTAGGCATCACTCTAACTGAAGAAGAGAAGGCTAAGATAGGACCTAGCTGGAGCATGGACTACAGCGGTATCATCTTAGAAAAATGCCGTGAAAAAGGCGTCGTGCCGTATGGTAACGCAAGGGCTAGAGCTATCGTTTGGGAATTTCTTGATCCTATCCCAAAACATAGAGAGCCTATCCACTCACCACGCTGGGATCTTGTCCAAAAGTATCCGACATTTGATGATCAAGCTAGAAATTTCCGTGTTTCTACTAGATTTAAGTCAGAGCAACAAGCAAAAGACTGGTCAAAAGAGTTTCCAATCGTATTTAGTACGCAACGCGTCGTAAATTTAAGTGGTGCGGGAATGATAGAAAGAACAAGTAAATATCTCTCAGCTATCACGCCTGAGATGTTTGCTAACGTTCACCCTGAGCTTGCTTTAAAATACGGCATAAAAGATCGCGATATGATGTGGATCCACAGCCCACAAGGCACGAAGATCAAAGTAAGGTGCTATCACAGCTATATGGTAACTCCAGATAGAATTTGTATGCCTTACAACTTCGCTGGCGTTATGCAAGGTGTCGATCTCTCAGCTCGCTACCCAGAGGGCACCAAGCCTTATGTTATCGGCGAGAGCTTTAACACAGTTACTAACTACGGATTTGACCCTGTTACTCAAATTTCAGAATTTAACGCAGGTCTTTGCCGCATAGAAAAAGCTGAAGAGAATACCTTTAAAACATCGTTTTATCACGAGTATGGCGAGAGAGACGCCTTAGGTAAAGAGTAAGGAGAGAAAAATGGCAAGAATGAAATTTTTTGTAGATACTAATAGATGTATCAGCTGCTATGGATGTCAAGTCGCTTGCTCTTCTGCTCACGAGCTTCCAGTAGGAATTTATAGAAGAAAAGTTATCACACTTCACGATGGTATCGAGGGCAAAGAGGTATCAACTACTATCGCATGCCAGCACTGCACCGACGCACCTTGTGAGCAAGTTTGTCCGGTTGATTGCTTCTACATTAGAGCTGATGGTATCGTGCTTCACGATAAAAACAAGTGCATAGGCTGTGGATACTGCCTATATGCTTGTCCATTTGGTGCGCCGCAGTTCCCTAAAGACGGGGCATTTGGCGTAAAAGGCGTAATGGATAAATGCACCATGTGTGCAGGCGGTCCAGAGCCAACAAATTCACACGAGGAGAGAGAGCTTTACGGTCAAAACAGAATGGCTGAGGGCAAAGTGCCTATGTGTGCGGCTATCTGCTCTACAAACGCACTTTTAGTTGGCGACGCTGCTGAGGTCTCAAATGTATATCGCAAACGCGTTATGCTAAGAAATACAGGACTAAACGTATAACATTAAGGAGGGCGCTTGCTCTCCTTTTAAATTTATAAAATTTAAATTATTTTTTATGATTTTTATAATCTAAAATTTCATCAATAATTTTCTTTACCTATTAAAATTATCAAAAATATATAACTTTTTTATCTCGATATGAAATTTTGATCTAACCCTCTAAAGCCCTAAATTTACGTAAAGTTGATTATTAGATTGTAAAAAATATTATTTATACTTTCAATTTACATTCTTTTATGATAATCGTTTTTATTTTAATCAAAGTAAAGCATTGGTAATATTCCACTTTAAAATAATCTCACAGGTGGTTTAACTAATGAATAAATTTTTTAAATTTATGCTTATCATGCTACTTCCTATCTGGCTTGTGGCAAAAAATGACGACTACACACAAGTCGCAGCTCAGATAAAAGAGTCATTACAAAAAGTAATAACAGAGTATAGAGCTGGCAACGTCGAGCAAGCAGTTAGCGATACTCAAAATGCTTATTTTGGTCTGTTTGAAGATGTCGAAGCTGGCATCAGAATAAATTTAGGTCAGAAAAAAGCTTACTCTATGGAGAAGCAGTTTGGCGAGATCAGAAAGGCGATAAAAGCTGGCGAAGCACCAGATGACGTGCAAAAAAGAATAGATCAGATAAATAGCGAAATCGCTGAAGTTTTGCCAGTTATTTTAAATGGACATAAGCTTGTTGGTGAGTATTCAGACACTCCAGCACAAACTGCTGCAAGTGGCTATGACACTTCTAAATTTATCCCTGAGTGGAAGGTGGCATTTGAAAATTTATCAGCTACTTTAGATAAAGCCATAGCAAGCTACGAGAGCGATAAACAAGATGATGCTAAAAATTCTATCCAAGATGCTAAATTTAATGATTATAGAAACACTCAACTTGAAATCGCCGTTCGTCAATATATAGAAAATGGCAAAAGCATAGATGCTGACATCCAAAGAAAGATGGGTGAAGCGATCAGTGGCATCGCTAACGGCATAACAAAAGATGATTTTAAAACAAAGCTAGAAGAGATCAAAAAACTAGCTTATGATGCCGTTGCAAAACTCCCAGCTGAAACAGTAAAACTAGCAAAAGTTGATATGAGTAGTGCAGCATCTAGCGATAGCAGCGAAGATAGTGGCACAGACTACACTCAAACTGTTAAAAACATAAATGACAAAATTCAAGCAGCCATCGCGCTTTACAAAGGTGGCAATAGTGCTAAAGCTATGGGCGATATCCAAGATATCTACTTTGATGAGTTTGAAGGTAGCGGCATGGAGAACAAAGTAGGTGCAATAGATGTAAATTTAAAAACAGCTATCGAAGCTACATTTGGTAACCTTGTGGCCCTTATGAAATCAGGTGCAGACGAAAAAACACTTGAAGAGAGTGCAAGCAAGATGTCATCTCAGCTAGCAGCTGCACTTGAGAAAACTAGCGGTTCAAGCTCACCTTGGACGCTATTTATCTGGGCACTAACTATCATCTTAAGAGAGGGTTTTGAAGCTCTTATCATTGTTGCAGCCGTCGTTGCATATCTTGTAAAAACTGGCAATGCAAAATCTATGGGCAAGGTCGTATATAGCTCAGTTGGCGTGGCTGTCATCTTAAGCTTTGTCATGGCTTGGATAATGAACGCCATCTTTGGTGAAGCAGCAGGTCAAAAAAGAGAGCTTATGGAAGGCATCACGATGCTTGTTGCAGTGGGACTTCTATTTTATGTTGGCTTCTGGCTTCTTTCAAATGCTGGTGCTAAAAAATGGAACGACTATATCAAATCACATGTATCTGATTCTATCTCAAGTGGCTCAAGCACGATGCTTTGGTGGACTGTATTTTTAGCGGTATTTAGAGAGGGTGCTGAGACAGTGCTATTTTATCAAGCGCTTATCTTTGACGCAAAAGACTCAGCTGGCTACTCAATGATCGCGGCTGGCTTTGTTGTAGGTCTTATCGTTCTTTTGATAGTCTATTTCTTATTTAAAATTTTCGCTATTAAAATTCCTATTAAGCCATTTTTTATATTTACATCAGCTATCATCTTTTACATGTCGATCGTCTTTGTTGGAAAGGGCGTTGGCGAGCTAGTTGAGGGCAAAATTTTCATACCAACTATCATAAAAGGACTAAATTTTCCTGACTGGATGAGAGACTGGCTAGGACTTATGCCATATTACGAGAGTTTAATACCTCAGATCATTATGGTGCTTGCCCTAATTATAGGCATCGCTATCATGAAATCAAAACAAAATAAAAACTAATCTTATTTAAAGGAGAGGAAATGAATAAAATTCTTAGTTCAGCTCTAGCACTTAGCCTAGCAGCTGGTTTTGCACTTGCTGGAGAGCACCCAATCGGCGAGCCTGTAGAGGCTAATGGCATGGAGATAGCTGCTGTTTATCTTGAGCCAATCGACATGGAGCCAAAAGGCGTTGATCTAGCTCCAAGCTTGGCTGATCTTCACCTAGAAGCTGACATCCACGCTGTAAAAGGCAACAAAAACGGCTTTGGCGAAGGCGAGTGGATCCCATATCTAAAGATCAACTATGAGCTAAAAAACCTTGATAATGGCAAAACTAAAAAAGGTACATTTATGCCTATGGTTGCAAGCGATGGCCCACACTACGGTGCTAACGTAAAAATGGATACAGGTGTTGGTAACTATGAGCTTAAATTCCACATCGACAATCCAGAAAAACAAGGCTTTGGTCGCCACGCTGACAAAGAGACTGGTGTTGGTAAATGGTTTGAGCCTTTCACAACAACTTATAAATTTCAATGGACAGGTGGTCCTGTTAAATAATCACTTTGGGGCGTTCTCGCCCCTTTTTAAAAATTCTCATAGGGTTTAGTTATGTCAATTTACTTCTATCAGGTCTTTTTAGCCCTCCTTGGATTTACGCTTTTTGCTGCCTTAAATAACAATGGCAAAAGTTTAAAAACGGTCTTTTTACCATCATTTCTTGGCGTTGTTGCTGGTGTGCTTATCTTTAAAGCTGCTCGTCATGCGCTTGTTGATGACCAGTTTAAAATTTTCATAGATTCAGTGACACTGGTTTTTCTACTAATTAGCATTTTATGGATATTTTTCGAGCTCAAGATAGCAAAAATCGTAACATTTTTTATTTTAGGCATCGGCTTTGGCTTTGGTTATAGCTCAAGTAGTGCATTGTTCCCGCTATTTGGCGGCGAGCTGCTTGACACGCTTTCAGTTATAAGCTTCTTTTTGATGATCTTTGCGATGATCTTGATACTATTTTTATTTTTCTTTATTTCGAATTTAAAAGCAAGTATCCCATCATCGCTAGCTAAAATTTTAGCTCTTATCACACTAATATTTTTACTAGTTGATAGAAGCTCACAAACTGCACTCGAGCTTTTACGTGCAGGCGCTTTAAAGATAAGTAGCGAGCTAAATTCTCAAATTTTATCTATCAGTGCAAAAGGCATCTACGTCACAGAATTTAGTGCCTATTTTTATATAGTTGTGATCCTACTTTTATGCATCATCGCATTTTGCTTTATGCCAAAAAGTATCGATAAGAGCACGTTTGGCTCTATCAAATACCGCTTTACAAAAGCTATTAGAGAAAATGTCTTTGACAATGCAAAATTTGCATTTTGCAGCGTTTTAATAGCGCTTGGCTTTTCACTTTATTTTGATCTTTACGCATCTCGCCCACCTCAAATTTCAGAGCCACTCTTGGTTGAGCCAGTGGGAGATAAATTTATATTTGATGTTGATATGTTAAAAGATAATGAACTTCACAGATTTGCCTACATCACAGATGAGGGCAAGCAGATAAGATTTTTCTTGCTAAACCGCTTTAGCGACCGCCCATCTCCTGTCATCGTCTTTGACTCGTGTATGATCTGCGGTGATATGGGCTACATAAAAAAAGGTAATGACCTTATTTGTATCTCTTGTAATGTTAGAATTTTCTTACCGTCAGTTGGCAAAGAGGGCGGTTGTAACCCGATCCCTATGGCATTTACTTTTGATGGTAAAAATATCATAGTTGATTATAAAACGATCGTCGCAGGGGCAAACTACTTTAGCAAGGTCGTCGAAAAGATGGTGCTTGACCCAGTTAGTCGCAAAAAGGTGAGCAATCTTGATTCAAGATCATATTTATACTACGGACGCACATATTTCTTTGAGAGCAACGAAACTCAGGCGAAATTTGAAGCAAATCCAGAAAAATATGTAGAAACAAATGGAACGTTAAAATGAAAAATATGCAACTAAGAATGATAAAAAGCTCGATCACGGGCTCAAAGGTGCAAAAGACGATGGCGTTTATCACCATCTTGCTAGCTGCTCTTTTGATAGCTTGCATGCTAAATATCACGCTTAAAATCGGCGATCAGGTGGCAAGCGAGCTTAGAGGATATGGCTCAAATATCGTCGTTTTACCACGCGGTGAGAGCCTAAGCATCGAGATCGAGGGTAAAAATTTCACCCCACTAAAATCACAAAATTTACTCCCAGAGGCTGATATTTACAAGATAAAAGAGATCTTTTGGAGAAATAACATCGTTGCCTTTGCGCCGTTTCTAGAGACAAAGGTCAAAGATGAAAAAGGTAATGAATTTAGCTTTGAGGGGACATATTTTGATAAAAATATCGGACTAAAAGATGAGCCAGAATTTAGCACAGGCGTTAAGAGTTTGTATGGATTTTGGGGTGTTGAGGGCGCTTGGCCAAAAGATGAGAGCATGGATGAAATTTTAGTAGGAGATGAGCTTGCAAAGGCTAAAAATTTAAAAGTTGGCGACAAGCTTAGCCTTGTGGGCAAAAACGGCACAAAAGAGGTTAGCGTGGTTGGCATCTTAAAAGGAGCAAGCGATGAGGCACATAAGCTAATAGGCTCGCTCAAACTTGCTGGCGATCTCTCAGGGCATCCTGGCTCATACACAAAAGCTGAGGTCTCAGCCATGACGATCCCAGAAAACGACCTATCGCTAAAGGCTAGACGAAATTTAGACAACCTTGATAGTGCAGAGTACGACAAATGGTACTGCTCAGCTTATGCAGGATCTATCGCATTTCAGATAGAAGAAAATTTACCAAACGTTAGCGCAAAAGCAAGCCTTCAAGTAAGCGATGCTGAGAGTAATATCGTAAAGAAAATTCAAAGTCTAATGGGTATCGTTAGTATCATCGCTCTTGTGGTCTCAGCTATTGGTATAACATCGCTAATGACAAGTGAAATTTACCGCCGTAAAAAAGAGATCGGTCTTTTAAAAGCCATAGGCGCAAGTAACTTTGAAATTTACGCCCTTTTTGCTAGCGAGAGCCTTGTGGTTGCCTTTTTTGCAGGCATCACGGGAGCATTTTTAGGATACGCGCTAAGCTACGTGATGTCTTACATCATCTTCTCTCACGGCATAGGCATAGCATGGATCGTGCTGCCAATTAGCGTGGCATTTGCCTTGCTCATCTCAGTCGTTGGCTCGCTAATGCCAATGAGAAACGTCATAAATTTACTACCTGCGGAGGTGCTATATGACCGCAAATAGCAAATTCTTTTACAACCTGATCTACAAAAGCCTAAAAAATGGCTCATCAAGGGTTATGGTCATCGTGATCTCGATCTTGCTTGGAGCGTGCGTGTGTGCGGCATTTGTCAATGTCTATCTAGACATCGACTCAAAGGTCTCACGCGAGCTAAAAACTTATGGTGCAAATATGATCTTTGCTCCAAAAGATATGGCTACAAGTGATGATATGAGCGAAAAAACCTATAATGAAATGATCGCTAAAGTGCCAAAAGATAAGCTTCTTGGCGAGAGCGGTTATCTCTTTGCTCAGGCAAATATCGGCCCAACTAATGCCATCGTCATGGGGACAAAATTTAGCAATCTAAAAAAAGTTAAACCATTTTTAGATGTTAGAGATGGAACTATGATAAATGTTGATTTTGACGATAAAAACGTGCTAATAGGCGTCGATCTTGCTCGTCAAGCTGGCTTTAAAGCAGGCGATGATATAGAAATTCGCGCTATTGGCTCAAATGAGAGCATAAATGTAAAGATAAAAGGCGTAGTGGCAAGTGGCGACAAAGAAGACGCCCTTTTGATCACGTCGCTATCTTTGGCTCAGCAAATTTCAAACAAAGCTGGCAAGATAAACTATGCTGAAGCTGTTGTGCTTGGAAATTTTGACGAGATAACATCGCTTGCAAAGACTATTAGCAACGACGAAATAGTCGCAAAACCAGTGGCAAAGGTCTCAAAGTCTGAGGGCTACATCTTAGAGAAGATCAAGCTTCTAATGGCGCTTGTTAGCCTTGTCATCTTGCTCATTACTTCAATGTGCGTAAATACAACGCTTAGTGCTATCTTGCTCTCTCGATCACGTGAGATCGCACTTCTTAGAGCTATAGGTGCAAGCAAAAAAGATGTATTGAGGCTATTTGGCTTTGAGACATTTGTGACAGCGCTTATTTCAGCGTTAGTTGGAGCGTTTTTAGGTTATCTACTAGCTCAAATTTTAGGTTATGCGATATTTGATTCTAGTATTGATTTTAGAATTCTAAGCATCCCAGTAGCTGTGGTCATATCACTTCTTTTTGCAGTGATCGCAGCGTTTTACCCGATTAAGCGGGCACTTAATAACAAAATGGCAGATACACTAAGAGGAGAATGATATGCAAAATGCACTAGAACTTAAAAATATTTGTAAAATTTTTGGCGATGTAAAAGCACTTGATGATATAAGTTTTGAGGTTAAAAAGGGCGAGTGGGTCAGCGTCATGGGACCAAGCGGTAGCGGTAAGAGCACACTTGTAAATATCCTTTCTCTAATGGATACTCCAAGTAGCGGCGTCTATATGCTTGGCGGCGATGATGCGAGCAACCTAAATGCCGATGATACGCTTAAATTTAGACGTGAAAAGATCGGACTTGTCTTTCAGCAGTTTCACCTAGTGCCATATCTTAGCGCTCTTGAAAACGTGATGATAGCGCAGTATTATCACAGCTCGGTTGATGAAGAGGATGCTAAAAGAGCGCTTGAGGCAGTAGGACTTTCTCACAGGCTCACGCACAGACCAAGTCAGCTAAGTGGCGGCGAGCAACAACGCCTTTGTATCGCGCGCTCACTCATAAACGACCCTGAAATTTTAATAGCAGATGAGCCAACTGGTAACCTTGACGAGGCAAATGAGAGGATCATACTTGATCTTTTTTGCAAGCTAAGAAAAGAGGGCAAGACGATACTTCTAGTCACTCACAACCCAGATCTAGGCGAATATGGCGATAAGATCGTCTATTTAAGACACGGCAAACTAGAGAAGATCCGCACTATCGAAAATCCAAAGGTGCCAAATGCGATATAAATTTTTACTTTTATGCCTAGTCTCAGCCCTAGTTTTGGGCTGCGTCAAGCAGTATGAGAAGCACCACATCACGCTAAATGACTCAAGTGGCATCGATACGCAGTTTTTCCCTACTGAGAAGCGTCTAAAGATAGGCGATAAGCCATATATGCTCTTTTTCTTTGGCACGGACTGCGGGGTGTGTAAAGCTGCGATCCCTGATCTAAACGCACTTGAAAAAGAGTATGGCAAAGAGGTGCAGTTTATTGGCATTTTAGGACCTAGCAAGGGCTTTGATAAGGATATCGAAATCTTAAAAGAGCACAACATCACCTTTAAAACCACAAGCGACAAGGTCTCGGTGGATTACTTCAGCAAGGCAGTTGGTGGCGTTATGGGCGTGCCAGTTATCTATTTTTTTGATAAAGATGGTAAGATGCGATCAAAATTTATCGGTCTTACACCAAAAAGTGTGCTTGAAGGTGCTATAAGATCGCTCTTATAGGAGTGAAGATGAGAAATTTCTTTTTATTTGTTCTAGCGGTGTTTTTTGTCGGATGTGCTAGCAGCACGCCAAATATCTCGGTAAAAACGAGTGATCCGATCTTTTTTACGCTTGGTGAAGCAAACAAAAGCGTCTATGTAAATTTTAAAAATAGCGCGACCGGACAAGATGTAAATGCTGAAATTTTAAGCGAATTTGCAAAGGCTGGCTTTAGAAATGAGCCAAATATCAAAAATGCCGACTTCATCATCCTTGGCGACGTGCAAAGCTTTTCTAGGACAACCAAAAGAGACCCTAGATTTTCAATGGGCATGGGATATGGCTTTGGCAGACCAAGTTTTGGCTTTGGCTACTCGATGTTTTTCCCGTTTGATTATGATGATTATGATGACGACTTTAGCACAAACAGCTATGCTTACTACATGCAAGTAAGCGTGCTAGTGCGCCCAAAAGATGGCGGTGAGAAAGCGACAAATATCTCGCTCATGCAAGCTGGTAATGTCTATTCGCCAAGCTACATCTGGCCATTTTTCAAAGAGCGCCTAGCAAAACAGATCGTTAGCTTTTTTTATAACGTCTCACAAAGGTAGAGAAATTTAGCAAACTTTAAAAGGAGTTAAGATGCTAGTTGATGGAAGCTACGAAATTTTATCTTGTGATGATGTGGAGCTTGGCATCAAAAGAAGCTCTGCTTTATCTTTTTATGCCTGTTATGACGATGTTAAAGAAGCAAAAGCGCTTTTAGTTATCATCCCTGGTCTTGGAGCAGACTCTGACTCTGGATATAGAGCCCATCTCATGCGAACCATGGCAGAGAACTATGATGTGGCGTGTATTAGTGTGGATTATCACTGTATAGGCAACCGCCCACAACTTGGGGCTCAATGTTTGTTAGATGATTTGGACCGTGCGATATTAATAGATGAGTTAGCCAAAATTGGTATAACATTACCAATAGACATAAAGGCGGTCGATAGTTATAAAAAAACATGTTTTTTATTTGAAAGTCTTAGCGAGGAGATCACTCTTAGAAAAAAGGCAAATATTTTGCCTGCAAGTTATAAGCTAAATTTGAGTTGTACAATGTATCCAACAAAAGATGAATACCAAAATTTTGGCATTATGCAAGCTATTGATATATTAAATGCTATTCTTTATACTAAGCATAATTTATGCGCTGGAAAATTTAGTCAAATTCCTGTTATTTTGGCAGGAAGCTCACATGGTGGCTATCTTGCAAATTTATCAGCTAAAATTGCTCCGTGGTTAGTAGATGCTGTGATAGATAATAGCTCCTATGCTATATTTTTATGGCGTCTTATTGGCTTTGGAAAAGAGATTGATTTTACTAAATTTTTTTGTTGTGCGACTGATGACTTTTATCAAGATATTTGCCTCTATCTTTTTGATAAAACCTATTGGACACTAGATAAGACTTCACCATATTATTTTAATGAATCTAGAGAAGAGATAAGAAATATCTTAAATCCGAAACATTTAAAGGTACAGAGTAAATTTAAAAAGACATTTTATATTGGATATCATTGCGTGAATGATGATATAGCCCCGGCAAAGGATAAAACCAAGCTTTATGAGGCTCTTAAGAAGCTAAATTTTGACGCGACGCTTCATATGGTAAAAGACGAGAGCGAGGTTGATGGTAAATTTATAAAGTCTCTAACTCACGGCATGGGGATGTCTTATAAACTGCTTTTGCAAAGAGAGCTTCCTGGCGTTATGAAGAAAATTTTGTCTAAAAAAGATAAAAAAGATGAGATTAACGAAAAATGCATAGAGTATAAGTGTGGTGATTTGCTTTATAAATTTAGTGAAGTCTCAGATCAGATAAGGCTTGAAGTTACTAATATTTAAATTTAGAGCCATTTTATCTAAAGCTAGGCTTTTAAAGACCTAGCTTTAAATTTTCTAATTATCTATCATAAAATCATAAAATTCGTTGTTGTATCCGACGTTTCCTACTTTGCTGTATTGTATAAGAGCGGCTTTTATGTTATCGATTTGCTGATACATAAAGCCAAGGGCGGCTCTGTTTTCAACAGCACTTGGATCATTTAGCTTTGTTAGCTCCAAAAGTGCGATAGCATTTGTTATTTTGTTCGCTCCAGTGGCTGCTACACTCGCTAAAAAGAGCGTGCCAGCGTCATTTATCTTAAACTCGTCTATGACCTCATTATAAAGTTTATAACTCTCATCAAAGTCGTTTGTAAAGATATCCACGTAGGCTAGAGTTTGGATCAAATTTATATTTTTTGGCGCGCTCTTTAGCTCGGCTCTTAGCTTATCGCGCTCCCTTGTTAGCAGGCCTGAGATCTGAAGCAGCTTGATGTATTGCTTTTTGATGATGTCAGCGCCGTGGTAGAAGGCGTTTGAGTCGAGATTTTTATCGATGAAGTAAATTTGTATCGCTTTTGCATACTCTTTGACGTTTTGATCTTTGTTCTTAGAGATGAAATTTAAGATATTTGCGATGATGTCGTTTGGCAAAATTTTCATAAGCTCATCAGCTTTTTTTGACATTAGCTCGTCGTTATTTGAAATTTTAGCGGTGATGATATCAAAGGCTAAATTTAGTGTCGTAGGCTCTTTTGGCTCTTCAAGCCACCTTATCATCGCGCTTTGGTTGCCACTAATTAGGCTTAAAAGCGAGGCGTATAAATTTACAGGCTTTAGGCTCTTGTCATTTTCTAAATTTTCGCCGATCTCTTCAACTAGTTTTGGGTTTAAATTTCTATTTATATCCATGCAGATAGCCCCAAAAATGCCCGAGAGATGGTTGTTTACATCTTGATGGTAGCTTGCTATAAAGTGCTTTGCAGCAAGGCTAAAATTCCCAAGCTGAGCGTAGCTAAGAGCTAGGTTGTACTGCAATATCGAGTGGTTTGGATAGGTCTTGGCAAGCTCTTCAAAGTCCTTGTTTGCCTCTTTTAGGTGGTAGGTGAGGGCTTTGGCGATGGCCTCGCTAAGTTTTGCATTGACTTTTGAGGCGGCCGCACTTTGAGTTAGGTAGTCGTTTGCCGCTGAGGTATCATCTAAAAAGACGCTAACACCGCCTTTTCTTATCTGCTCGATGCTCTGTTTCGCGTCAAAGACCTTGTAAGGTGCGAAGTAAAAGAGCGTCTCGTAGCGTCTTGTTCTATCAAAAAACATATCGTCGCTAAAGTGCGCCTGAGCTAGGCTAACATCAAAAAGATCTGGCTTTAGGATGGTCTTTATCTTGTAAATTTTACTTGGCATCGAGGCGTTGTAGTCATAAACGTCTTTGATAAATGCCGCCGCATCGCCATAATCAGCCGTTTTTAGATCGATTAGTGCGGCTGTCATCTTAATAAGATCGATATTTGGCGTGTTTTTAGAGGCTTTTGTTAGGTAGTCTCTTGCCTTGTCGTATTTGCCAAGCCTTGCGTAGAGCTGTGCTAGCGTAAAGTCAGCCTTAAACGCCTTTTGCCCCTCAAGCTTGGCTATGGCTCTTTCGTCATCGCCAAGAAGCGATAAAATTTTTGCGCTCAAGTAGGCATACTCGCCCTTATAGTCCTCTGTGCTAGGGTGCGAGAGTGCTTGCAGTGCCTCGTAATAATTACCCTTGTAATAATTAACTAGCGCATAGTAGTAGCTGTAAAGTGGCGAGCTGTTTTCATACTGCAAAAAGGAGTCCGCAAGCCCTATGTAGTAGTTGAAATTTTTGGTGTTATTTAGCTCAAGTGAGCAAACAGCGGCGTTTATGGCGCTAACTGCGGTGTTTTCGCGGTCGGTTATCGCTTTGTTAAACGAGATGATCGCCTCATCGCATTTTTCTTGTTTCATCTGCGAAACGCCGAGGTTGTAGTTTGAAAGTGACTGGTTATAAACAGCTATGTTTTCATAAATTTTTAACGCTTCAAATTTATTGCCACGCTCATAGAGCTGATTGGCTTTGTTTATCATCTCATCGATCTTTGAAGCGCCAAAATTTTGCGTTTGGTAGTTGTTTTCTATATTTTTTACGATGGCTGTAGTGTCTATCTCCTCTTTTTTATCTTTTTTTAGCAGGACGATTAACAAAACAGCGATCAAAATGACAAGCACCAAAGCAGCTGCGCCGATGATGATAAAGAGCTTTTTCTTGCTCTTTTTTACAGGTATTGGCTCTGGGATGCTCTCATCTTGAAGCACGCCATCATTTGCGATGCTCTCAAGCGAGACGATCTCTTCAGGAGCCTCTGTCTTTGCCTCTTCAGGCGCTTGCTCTGCTTGCTCGCCAGGTGGCTTTAGAACTACAACCTCGTCATCAGCCACTACATATACCTTTTAAGAACTTCTGGAATTTCGATAGTGCCGTCAGCCTTTTGGTAGTTTTCCATTATCGCTATTAGCGTCCTACCAACTGCCAAGCTTGAGCCATTTAGCGTGTTTGCAAGTGTATTTTTCTTGCCGTCTTTAAAGCGAATTTTTGCGCGTCTTGCTTGAAAATCACGAGTATTAGAGATAGAGCTGATCTCGCGGTATTTGCCTTGACCTGGTAGCCAAACCTCAAGGTCTATCGTCTTTGCCGCGCTAAAGCCTAGATCGCCACTGCAAAGAAGCATATGGCGGTGAGGCAGCCCAAGACTAGTTAGTAGGTCGCTAGCGCAAGATATCATCTCAGCAAGCACGCACTCGCTTTGATCAGGCTTTGTGATGCTTACAAGTTCTACTTTTTCAAACTGGTGCTGGCGGATCATGCCTCTGGTGTCACGTCCTGCTGAGCCTGCCTCTTGGCGGAAGCATGCCGAGTAGCAAGTCATCTTTATAGGTAGCTGCTCGGCTTCAATGATGGTGTCATTGTATAAATTTGTCACAGGCACTTCGCTAGTTGGGATGAGGTAGAGATCCTCGTCGCGAACCTTGTAAAGATCCTCTTCAAATTTAGGCAGCTGACCGGTACCAAAAAGTGTGTTTGAGCTTACTAGATAAGGGACATTTACAAGCTCAAATCCGCGCGTGCTGTTAAAGTCGATCATGTAATTAACAAGCGCTCTACTAAGTCTTGCTCCCATGCCTCGAAGCACGGTAAAGCGCGATCCTGAGAGCTTTGCGCCCCTTTCAAAGTCAAGCCAGCCAAGGCTCTCACCTAGCTCCCAGTGCTCCTTTGGTGTAAAGTCAAATTTAGTTGGCTCAAGCACCGTTTTTATGCAGACGTTATCGTCCTCGTCCTTGCCAAATGGCACGTCATCATCGGTGATATTTGGCACGCTAAATGAAATTTGCTCAAGCTTTTCTTCATATTCTTTAACGATCTCATCAGCGTCAGCAAGGGCAGCTTTGTTTAAATTTAGCTCACTCTTAAGCTCACTTACGTCCTCACCAGCTCTTGCTTTTGCGCCAAGCTCCTTGCTCTTTGCATTTTGGATCGCTTGGAAATTTTCAAGTGCTTTGCGCTTTTGCTTTAGCTCGTTAAAAGTGTGTAAAAGTTCGTCTAATAGGCTAGCTTTAACGTTTTTGCCCTCTAGTTTTTTTACGAATTCATCGTAGTTTGTCTCAAGTAGTTTTAAATTTATCATTATTCTCTCCTTATTCTATCCTTAAACCATAAACATAACTTTTGCAAGCAAGACGATCGCCACCGCAAGCGTAAGTGCGATAGGGTGGATGTTGCCAAGTGGGCTAGGGCGCTTAAATATAAATTTGCAGCTTAAATTTACTATCACCGCAGCCACGATCACCATCGCTAAGCAAAATTTGATCATAAAAGCGATCTGTAAATTTGTCTCAAAGTAGCCTCCAGCCTTGCTGCCGACCCAGCTGCTCATCATCATGCCACCAGTTAAAACTAAAAGTAGCAAGCAAATAGGCATGATCCTAATAGCTACTGAGCCGATGGCTTGTTTTGCCTTTTGAGCAAGCTCTGACGGCATCTTTTTGCTCGCCGCTCTTAATATGATCACATCAAAAAATAGATAACCAACAAAAATGATCGCACAAAAAAGGTGGATTATCTGCGCGTAGGGGTATAAATTTTGCATATTTTTCCTTATCTGTAAATTCCAACCGCTTCACGCACTTTTTTTATCGTTGCGTGAGCTACATTTTGGGCTTTTTTAGCACCTAGATCTAAAATTTTAGCCACCTTGTCAGGGTTGTTTTGATAGTATTCAAATTTCTCTCTTGCATCTTTGAAATAGTCCCAAACAAGCTCGTTTAGATAGGCTTTAAAGTGCCCATGCCCCTCGCCACCACGCTCATATCTAGCCTGCAAGTCGCGCTGTCCGTTTTCGTCTAAGAAAAGCTTTGCGATGTTATAGACGTTGCAGTTTTGCCACTGCTTTGGCTCTTCAAGCGGCGTGCCATCAGTCACGATGCTTGAAATTTGCTTTTTAAGCGTCTTGGCGTCCGCGAAGATATCGATCGTGTTGCCGTAGCTTTTGCTCATCTTTTCGCCATTTGTGCCAGGCACGGTAGCGACGTTTTCATCGATCTTTGCCTCAGGCAATGTAAAAATCTCGCCATGTTCGTTGTTAAATTTGATAGCGATGTCGCGCGCGATCTCTACGTGCTGGATCTGGTCTTTGCCCACAGGCACGACCTGCGCGTTATAAAGCAAGATATCAGCTGCCATCAAAACTGGATAGCTAAAGAGTCCGTGGTGCGAGCTAATGCCCTTTGCAACCTTGTCTTTGTAGCTGTGTGCGCGCTCAAGTAGCCCCATAGGCGTGTATTGACTTAGCACCCAGTAAAGCTCAAGTACGTCTTTAACGTCACTTTGCACCCAGAAAATGCTCTTGCCTGGGTCGATCCCAAGCGCCAAAAAAGCACACGCAGCGTCAAAGGTATTTTGCTTTAGCGCTTTGCCGTCGCTAAGGCTGGTCATCGCATGGTAGTTTGCTATAAACATAAACATCTCGTTTTTTTCTTGCATATCAACCATCTGCTTTATAGAGGCAAAATAGTTGCCAAGGTGTAGTTTGCCGGAGGGTTGGAGGCCGGTTAATACTCTCATCTTATCCTTTCCTTTTTGGCTTTTTCTCGCGAGCGCTTTTGATAGAGATTTGAAATTTTAAGCTTTCGGCAGACTATGTGTCTAGCCTCGGCTTAAAATTTCTACACAACTATCAAAATCATCTCACGATACTTCGCCAAAATGCTTTTTTAAATTTTAACGTTACATTAGATTTTTGTATCCAATCTAATCTTAAAATTTAACTGGCAGACCATGCGTCTAGCCCTCACTTAAAAACAAAATTTCGCCTCGCCTAAACAAAAAATTCTTTGCCAAAGCTTTTAAATTTTAACATCACGTTAGACTTTATGTGTCTAGCTTGGTCTTAAAATTTAACTGCACAACATTTGTCGCTTTAGCGCTCTAACAAAGAGAAGCAAAATTTATCTCAAAATTTTGCCAAAATTTCTCACTATAAAACGTTAAATTTGGCTCAAACATCACAAATTCCAACACCACGCCAGACAGCCATCTAGCCTGATCTTGAAATTTATCGTTGCAAGTAGCCCTCGCCACTTTGCAACTAAACTTTTAAAAGTATCCTTATCTCTTTTACGATCTGCTTTGGGGTTTTGCCCTCCACTTCAACGATATAATCAGCCTTTTTCTCATAGAGCTTCTCTCGCTCTAGATGAAGTGCCTCAGCCTTTTTCAGGTCGCTTAAAAGCGGGCGTTTAGCGATCTTTTTCTCGCTATTTTTGCTATTTTTTAGCCTCTGCATGATCGCATCAAAGCTTGCTTTTAGATAGATCACGGTGCCTATTTTGTTTAAATTTTTAACTTTCGCAAAGCCCCCACCTGTCGAGATGATCGCATTTTTGACATTTGTGGCTAGAAATTTGGCTAGATCTTTTTCAAGCTGCCTAAAATACTCTTCGCCAAATTCATCAAAGATAGCCTTTATCTTCATATTTTGTGAGCTCTCTAGCAAGTCGTCGCAGTCAAGGTTCATCGTCTTTAGCGCCTTGCTTAGCGCCCTTGCGGTTGTGCCCTTGCCAACGCCCATAAACCCTATCAAAACGATATTATTGTTCTTTGTCTTCATCACTCTCTCCACGTTTTTTAGGGATCAGCACGATAGGCACGCCAGCTAAGCTAAAGCTCTTTCTAAGCTTGTTTGTCAGGTAGCGTTTGTAGCTAAAGTGCAGACATTTTGGGCGGTTCATTATGAGCGCTATCATGATAGGCGCTGTTTTAAACTGCACTGCGTAGTAAATTTTCACGACTCTGCCTTTATCACGTGGCAGTGGGTGCGCTTTTGTCGCTTCGCCGATCACTTCATTTAGCTTTGAAGTTTGGATTTTTTGGGTGTAGTTTTTGTAAATTTCAACTATGAGTGGGTAAATTTTATGCACTCTTTTGCCGCCAAGTGCCGAAACGCTGATGATTGGCGCATATGAGAGAAATTTAAACCTATCTTTTATCTCTTTGCAAAGCTCGTCAAATTCTTCGCTGCTTTTGTCCCATTTGTTTAGCACGATGATGACGCCAAGCTCAAATTTCGAGGCGATGCCAGCGATGCGCTCATCAAGCTCAGTTAGTGGCTCAGAGCTATCAAGTACAAGTAGCGCTACGTCTGTCTCTTCTAAAATTTTCTCAGTTCTATTTAGCGCGTATCTCTCGATGCCCTCGATCTTGCCACGCTTTCTGATACCGGCAGTATCTACAAACTCAAAAACCCTGCCATCATGCTCGTAAATTTCATTGACTGGGTCGATCGTAGTGCCTGCCACGTCGCTAACAACGGCGCGGCTCTCTTTTACAAGGGCGTTTAGAAGTGAGCTTTTGCCGACATTTACGCGGCCTATGATGCCAACTCTGATGTTTTTGCTCTCATAGTCTATCTCGTCGCTTAGCTCGCCCTCGTCGTTATAGTTTTCTAAAAAATCATCAAAATCATCGCTCGTATCGGCCTTTATCTGCACCTTGCTCTCTAGGTGCTTTGCTAGCCAGATGCTAAGCTCATCGACGCCAGTGTTGTGGCTTACTGAAATTCCAAATGAGTTTTTTGCGCCAAAACTTACAAATTCCCACTCTCTTTGCTCGTCTTTTTTGCTGTCGATTTTATTTATGACTAGAGCGATTGGTAAATTTAGCTTGCTAAGCTCGTAAAAAATGGCTCTATCCTCGTCATCTGGCATCATTTTGCCATCGACCATATAGAGGATAACGTCTGAGTTTTTAGCCTCTGCCAAGGTCTTTGCTTTTACGTTTTTAAAAAGCTCGCTGCTATCATCAAGCCCGCCGCTGTCGATTAATATACACTCTTTGCCCTCAACTTCGATCTTAGCTTTGTTTGTATCTCTTGTAGTGCCGCTAACGTCGCTTGTTATGGCGATACGACGACCAGCTAAGCGGTTAAAAAGTGAGCTTTTGCCGACATTTGGCTTGCCTACTAATATTACTTTTTGCAAATTTTGTCCTTTTTATGATGGCTGATTATACAAATTTTTCTCTTATATAAAGTATAAAATTACGCTTAAAAGCGCCGAAATAAAAGAAAAAATCAACCAAAATTTAAGCCATTTTTTATTAAAATGAGTGCTTTAAATTTAGAGGTTATGCGATGTTAAAAAGGTTTTATATTTCACATCTTGGCATTTTTTATATGCTCTTTGCTTGCTTTATGTTTGCCGTGACTGGCGCATTTGCAAAGTATCTGAGCAAAGATATGCCTTCTATCGAAGTTGTTTTTTTTAGAAATTTGATCGGACTTTTCATCGTCATCTACGCCATCTATAAATTTCCATTTAAACAAACTGGCGGGCACTTTTTCTTGCTGATGTTTCGCGGTTTTGTGGGCACGGTGGCGCTTTTTGCCTTTTTTTATAACGTCGCGCACGTAAATTTAGCCACAGCCTTTACATTTCAAAAGACAAACCCAATCTTTACAGCCATTCTCGCAGCTATCGTGTTTAAGGAGCGGCTAAGTTCGCTTGGCTGGTTTGCTGTCTTTTTGGGATTTGGCGGAATTTTGCTTGTTATCCAGCCAAATTTAGGTATCAATAAAACCGATATCATCGGCATTTGGAGCGGTCTTGGAGCGGCTATTGCCTACACGAGTGTCAAGGAGCTAAACAAGAGCTATGGCACAAATATCATCGTGCTAAGCTTCATGCTTTGGGGCTCGTTTTTGCCGCTTATTTGCATGGGGATGGCTGAGTTTTTTACTTATGAGCCTCTGGATTTTTTATTTTCTAAATTTGCTATGCCAAGCTGGCACAATGTCGTTTTTATCTTGCTAATGGGGCTTAGCGGCTACTATTTTCAGGCGTTTATGACAAAGGCATTTGCAGTTGGCAAAAAAGCTGGCGTGATCGCTGCGGTTAGCTACGCTGACGTCATTTTTACGCTTATTATTGGCTATTTTATGGGCGATGCGTTGCCAAATCACCTAGCGCTCGCAGGTATCGTGCTTGTCGTGGTGAGTGGAATTTTAGTTGTTAAAGAAAAATAAAGGAGAAAAGATGATCTTAATCGCTGGACCTTGCGTGATAGAGAGCAAGGAGCTTGTTTTTGAAGTGGCAAAAAGGCTAGTTAAATTTAATGAAAATCCAAAGCTTGATTTTTACTTTAAGTCTAGCTTTGACAAGGCAAATCGCACGAGTATTAGCTCATTTCGTGGCCCTGGACTAGAGAAGGGTTGTGAAATTTTAGCTGAGGTGAAAAAAGAATTTGGCTTTAAAATTTTAACCGATATCCATGAGAGCTATCAAGCTCAGCCTGTTGGCGAAGTGGCTGATGTGCTGCAAATTCCTGCATTTTTGTGTCGTCAGACTGACCTTCTAGTAGCGGCTGCAAAGACAAAAGCGGTCGTAAATATCAAAAAAGGGCAGTTTTTAGCAGCTTCAGCGATGAAACACTCTGTTAAAAAGGTGCTTGAGACAAGAGGAGTTAGCGGCGATGGATACGAGGTTGCAAAGGCAAATGGCGTCTGGCTAACGGAGCGTGGAAGCACATTTGGATATGGAAATTTAGTCGTTGATATGAGAAATTTGGTGATGATGAGAGAATTTGCGCCAGTTATTTTTGACGCTACTCACAGCGTGCAGATGCCAAGCGCACTTGGCGAAAAAAGCGGCGGTGACGCTAGGTTTGTGCCGTATCTTGCAAGAGCAGCAGCTAGCGTTGGGGTGGATGGATTTTTCTATGAGACGCACATAAACCCTTGCGAGGCGCTATGTGACGGACCAAATATGCTAAATTTAGACGAGCTTGAAAAGGTCGTAAATGACACGCTAAAGATAGAGGAAATTTTAAATTTTTAAACTAAGGAGAGAGGGATGAAAAGGATTTTAGCGCTACTTTTGGGAGTGCTGTTTTTAGTAGGTTGTGGCTCATCTCAGCCAAAGGTGCCACTTGCTGGCAAGTATAAATTTGAGGGCATTAGCTACACTCATGTGCAGCGCCACGAACCGACAAAATTTCTCTATCAAAGCCCAAAAATGATCGAGAAAAAGTATAACAAGCAAATCACCGAGGCTCTTACAAAAGAAAATTTGCTCGATCCTAACTCAAACGACGAGCTAAAGATAAAGATAACTCACCGCAGGGAATTTATGGGCGAAGCGACCTTTGCTAAAAGCGACAGGATGGGCAATATCTACCTTACTTACGAGGTAGAAGTTGTTAGAAATGGCGAAGTTTTGAGGCATTATAGCTCTAGCGAGCTAAGGTTTAACCCTGGGGTCTTTGGAAATTTAAAGGGGCTAGTTGGACAAAATAACGATGATAGCCTTGAAAATAAGGCGATTAGCGCAAATGTAAAAGAGATCGTTGATACCATAAAAGGCATGAAGTAAATTTATGTCAAATAGAGGTTTTTTATGGATATTTCTGGGTGCGGTGGCTGAGTGTGGCTGGGCGTATGGGCTAAAGCACGCGTCAAATTTAAGCGAATTTTTGCTTACGACACTGCTAGTGAGCATAAGTTTTGTCTCGTTTATGAAGGCTTTAAAGTATCTGCCTGTAAGCATCTCTTATGCAGTATTTGTGGGCTTTGGAACGGCTTTTATCGTGATAGCCGAGATCATCAGCGACTACGCAGCAAACGGGGCTTTGCCAAATTTTATTAGGCTATTTTTCATAGCGACGCTCATTTTAGGCGTGCTTGGGCTAAAAGGCATAAAAGAATGATCCATTTTTTAGCGCTTTTACTAGCTGGATGTTGCGAGGTTTCTGGCGTCTTTTTTATCACTAAATTTTCAAAAAGCACAGGCGTAAAAAAGTGGGCAAATTTCATCCTTTTGCTTGGAAATTTCGCCCTTTCTTTAACGCTGCTTAGCTACGCTATGCAAACTATCGCTATGTCGGTGGCGTATGCGATCTGGACAGGCATCGGAGCGATCGGAGCAGTCGTGGTTGGCGTAGTTTTTGAAGGTGAGAAGATAAATTTTAAAAAAGCCTTGTTTTTATCGCTCATCATCTTTAGCGTCATCATGCTAAAGATAGTTTGACGAAGGGTCTATTTTTAAACAAGCTTTTGCTAAACTTGCATAAAAAATAAAGGAGAAAAGATGAAAATAATCGAGGGAAATTTAGCCCTAAAAGGCAACGAAAAGATAGCGATCATAAACGCAAGGTTTAACCACATCATCACAGACCGCTTGGTAGAGGGCGCAAAAGATGCATTTTTACGCCACGGCGGCGACGAGAAAAATTTAACTTTAGTGCTAGTCCCTGGCGCATTTGAGATACCTATGGCGCTTGAAAAGGTGCTTGCAAGCGGTAAATTTGACGCGGTTTGCTGCGTGGGAGCGGTGATAAGAGGCGCAACGCCGCACTTTGACTACGTAAGTGCTGAGACCACCAAAGGCATAGCAAACGTGACGCTAAAATACGCAAAACCAGTCACATTTGGCGTGCTAACGGTAGATAACATCGAGCAAGCGATCGAGCGAGCTGGCAGTAAGGCTGGAAACAAGGGCTTTGAAGCGATGACGGGCGTTATAGAGATGCTAAATTTATACAAAAAGCTAGGAGAGTAAAATGGCCACACGTCATCAAGTGAGACAAGCCATAGTTTCGCTACTTTACTCAAACGAGATAAACCCGGTAACTGCTGAGTTTGAAGAGGAATTTTTAGAAGAGAAAAAGATAAGAAATGAGCGCAAAAATGAGGCGCAGCAGACCTTTAAAGAGGTGCTTGCAAATAAAGAAAAATTAGATGAAATTTTAAAGCCACACCTAAAAGACGGCGACTTTAGCAAGGTTGGCGCAACTGAGCTTGCTATCCTTAGACTTGGGCTTTATGAGATGAAATTTAGCCAGACTGATAAAGCTGTCATCATAAACGAGGCGATCGAGCTTGCAAAGGAGCTTGGAAGCGACCAGGCGCCAAAATTTATAAACGGCGTGCTAGATAAGATAAAGGGCGATCTATGAGGCTCTGCGTCGCTCTTGATATGGCGAACAAGGATGAAAATTTAGCCCTCGTGCGCGAGCTAAAAGGGCTTGATCTTTGGCTAAAAGTGGGGCTTAGAAGCTATCTTAGAGACGGAGCTAAATTTATAGAGGAGCTAAAAGGGGCAGGGGAGTTTAAAATCTTTCTTGATCTAAAGCTCTATGATATCCCAAACACCATGGCAGACGCCGCTGAGGTCGTCTCAAAGATAGGCGTGGATATGATAAATGTGCACGCAAGCGCTGGCGAGAGAGCGATGAAGACCGTGATGGAGCGTCTTAATGCGCTGCAAAATCGCCCCTTAATGCTTGCAGTATCAGCGCTAACTAGCTTTAGCGAGAGCGAATTTGAAGCGGTTTATAACGATACTATTTCTCGCTCGGTTAGGAAATTTAGCCAGATGAGCTTTGAAGCGGGGCTTGATGGCATGGTCTGTTCGGTCTTTGAAAGTAAGCTCATAAAAGATGTGACAAATAAAAATTTCATCACGCTTTGCCCTGGAGTTAGGCCTTTTGGCGAGAGTGCGGGCGATCAAAAGAGGGTTGCAAATTTAGTTAGCGCAAAGCAAGAGGGCAGCGACTTTATCGTCGTTGGCAGACCGATCTACGAAAACGCAAACCCAAGAGAAATTTGCGAACGCATTTTGGAGCAAATTTAGCGCCCTAACTTGCATAAAATTTGATCTAAAATCATTTTAAGCATGGCTTTTCGCGAGAAATTTTAATTAAACCACCTCGTAAGAAGCTTGGATAACGACTTAGTGTAGTAGCAAGATGAAATTTAGCAAGCTTTGTAGCGCATAAGAATGAAATTTAAAATTTCATTGCAACGAGTTTGGCGGTGCTTAAAAAATTCGAGGTAAATTTGAGCGATTTTAAGAAAATCCCATATGTCGGCGAGGCGACGCAGGCGGATCTGCTAGCACTTGGCTACAAGGATATCGCTTCGCTAAAGAGTGCGGACCCTGAGGAGATGTTTGAACGTACAAAGGCGCTTGGACGCGGTAGCGACAGGTGCATTTTCTACGTTTACCGCATGGTTTGTTATTACGCAAATACTCCGCACCCAGACAAGGCCAAGCTAAAATGGTGGCTTTGGAAGGATTAAATTTATAAAATTTGACCAAAATTTATGTTGTTTTTCTACGTGAGAGCTGTGAATGCAAATTTAAGCAAGATATCAGCGGCATTCAATTATAATGCGATTTCTTCTTATGGACAGATGGGTGAGCGGCTGAAACCACACCCCTGCTAAGGGTGCAGCTCTTAATCGGGGCTCGAGGGTTCAAATCCCTCTCTGTCCGCCACTAGTTAAAATAATAGTAAACTTTTTATTATCTATCACATAATTTTCTTATGATTTTTTGTTAGTTTTTCCATAATAGAATAAAATGTCAAAAAGTACATGATAAACTAAAAATTTTAAGTAAAAAATAGTTACAAAAAATAAAAGTTGAAAACAAGAAAACACATAATATTTTTTAAAAAAATTACGAACTTTTTAAATATATTATTAATAGTATTTATGGGACTTTGAGTGATAATAAACCTCTTAAGTTGTACCAAAGTACAATAGAAAAACTATTTTATTTCCAGTACAATGCCGCAAACATTGTTTGAAAAGGATTTAAAATGGCTACACAAGTTGGCGTAATAAAGCAAGTTTCTGGCACCGTTGTTGCAGTTGATGCTAACGGAAAAGAAAGAATTTTGACAGCAGGCGACGCTATCTTCTTTGGAGAAATAGTAAAAACAATTGGAAATAACTCCAATGCCGTGATTGCAATGGATGGCGGTAAAGATGTTAGTATTCTAGCTAATGATACTGTACTTATTGATCAAAATATATTAAATATTCAAAATCCAAATATCAATACCATAGCTGATGTAAATGATTTACAAAAAGCTATCTTGGCAGGCAAAGACCTAACACAGCTTGAAGAAACAGCTGCAGGTGGTGGTGATACTGGCAGCGGCGATGGTGTGAGTTTGGGTGAAGCAAGATTTGCTGAGGGAGGCCATGAGAGCAATATTTATGCTTACGGGAGAAATATAAATGATACCCATTACGCTTTTGCCACTCCTATAAATTCCGTGGGTGGTGCTAATTCTGATAATAGTAATATTAAAGATGTAATAGTATTAGACACGTTTGTTTCTCTTAGTGTAGAGCTAAAAACAGCTGAAGGTAACGACCACATCATCACTGAAAAAGAGCTTCATGATGGTAAAGATGGTGAGAAGATAGTAGGTGAGCTAGTAGTAGGTAAAGATATCGTAGTAGATATGACTAACGATAAGATAGCTATTAGTGTAGATGGCAGAAAGATTGGTGATGCTAAGATTACTGAGGATCTTGGTAATGGTAAATATAAGTATGAACTTACAAATATAAGAACTGAAGAATTTACTGATGGTACATCTAATAAACCAAATGGTAAGATAGAGGCTGTCTACAATGCAGTTGATAAACAAGGTAACCACAAAGATGTAACTGCTAATAATATATATGAGGTAGAATTTAGTGGTCCTAAACAAGAAGATGATCCATCTAAACCTACTACTAATGAAAACGGCGTATATATTAGTGTAGAGCTAAAAACAGCTGAAGGTAACGACCACATCATCACTGAAAAAGAGCTTCATGATGGTAAAGATGGTGAGAAGATAGTAGGTGAGCTAGTAGTAGGTAAAGATATCGTAGTAGATATGACTAACGATAAGATAGCTATTAGTGTAGATGGCAGAAAGATTGGTGATGCTAAGATTACTGAGGATCTTGGTAATGGTAAATATAAGTATGAACTTACAAATATAAGAACTGAAGAATTTACTGATGGTACATCTAATAAACCAAATGGTAAGATAGAGGCTGTCTACAATGCAGTTGATAAACAAGGTAACCACAAAGATGTAACTGCTAATAATATATATGAGGTAGAATTTAGTGGTCCTAAACAAGAAGATGATCCATCTAAACCTACTACTAATGAAAACGGCGTATATATTAGTGTAGAGCTAAAAACAGCTGAAGGTAACGACCACATCATCACTGAAAAAGAGCTTCATGATGGTAAAGATGGTGAGAAGATAGTAGGTGAGCTAGTAGTAGGTAAAGATATCGTAGTAGATATGACTAACGATAAGATAGCTATTAGTGTAGATGGCAGAAAGATTGGTGATGCTAAGATTACTGAGGATCTTGGTAATGGTAAATATAAGTATGAACTTACAAATATAAGAACTGAAGAATTTACTGATGGTACATCTAATAAACCAAATGGTAAGATAGAGGCTGTCTACAATGCAGTTGATAAACAAGGTAACCACAAAGATGTAACTGCTAATAATATATATGAGGTAGAATTTAGTGGTCCTAAACAAGAAGATGATCCATCTAAACCTACTACTAATGAAAACGGCGTATATATTAGTGTAGAGCTAAAAACAGCTGAAGGTAACGACCACATCATCACTGAAAAAGAGCTTCATGATGGTAAAGATGGTGAGAAGATAGTAGGTGAGCTAGTAGTAGGTAAAGATATCGTAGTAGATATGACTAACGATAAGATAGCTATTAGTGTAGATGGCAGAAAGATTGGTGATGCTAAGATTACTGAGGATCTTGGTAATGGTAAATATAAGTATGAACTTACAAATATAAGAACTGAAGAATTTACTGATGGTACATCTAATAAACCAAATGGTAAGATAGAGGCTGTCTACAATGCAGTTGATAAACAAGGTAACCACAAAGATGTAACTGCTAATAATATATATGAGGTAGAATTTAGTGGTCCTAAACAAGAAGATGATCCATCTAAACCTACTACTAATGAAAACGGCGTATATATTAGTGTAGAGCTAAAAACAGCTGAAGGTAACGACCACATCATCACTGAAAAAGAGCTTCATGATGGTAAAGATGGTGAGAAGATAGTAGGTGAGCTAGTAGTAGGTAAAGATATCGTAGTAGATATGACTAACGATAAGATAGCTATTAGTGTAGATGGCAGAAAGATTGGTGATGCTAAGATTACTGAGGATCTTGGTAATGGTAAATATAAGTATGAACTTACAAATATAAGAACTGAAGAATTTACTGATGGTACATCTAATAAACCAAATGGTAAGATAGAGGCTGTCTACAATGCAGTTGATAAACAAGGTAACCACAAAGATGTAACTGCTAATAATATATATGAGGTAGAATTTAGTGGTCCTAAACAAGAAGATGATCCATCTAAACCTACTACTAATGAAAACGGCGTATATATTAGTGTAGAGCTAAAAACAGCTGAAGGTAACGACCACATCATCACTGAAAAAGAGCTTCATGATGGTAAAGATGGTGAGAAGATAGTAGGTGAGCTAGTAGTAGGTAAAGATATCGTAGTAGATATGACTAACGATAAGATAGCTATTAGTGTAGATGGCAGAAAGATTGGTGATGCTAAGATTACTGAGGATCTTGGTAATGGTAAATATAAGTATGAACTTACAAATATAAGAACTGAAGAATTTACTGATGGTACATCTAATAAACCAAATGGTAAGATAGAGGCTGTCTACAATGCAGTTGATAAACAAGGTAACCACAAAGATGTAACTGCTAATAATATATATGAGGTAGAATTTAGTGGTCCTAAACAAGAAGATGATCCATCTAAACCTACTACTAATGAAAACGGCGTATATATTAGTGTAGAGCTAAAAACAGCTGAAGGTAACGACCACATCATCACTGAAAAAGAGCTTCATGATGGTAAAGATGGTGAGAAGATAGTAGGTGAGCTAGTAGTAGGTAAAGATATCGTAGTAGATATGACTAACGATAAGATAGCTATTAGTGTAGATGGCAGAAAGATTGGTGATGCTAAGATTACTGAGGATCTTGGTAATGGTAAATATAAGTATGAACTTACAAATATAAGAACTGAAGAATTTACTGATGGTACATCTAATAAACCAAATGGTAAGATAGAGGCTGTCTACAATGCAGTTGATAAACAAGGTAACCACAAAGATGTAACTGCTAATAATATATATGAGGTAGAATTTAGTGGTCCTAAACAAGAAGATGATCCATCTAAACCTACTACTAATGAAAACGGCGTATATATTAGTGTAGAGCTAAAAACAGCTGAAGGTAACGACCACATCATCACTGAAAAAGAGCTTCATGATGGTAAAGATGGTGAGAAGATAGTAGGTGAGCTAGTAGTAGGTAAAGATATCGTAGTAGATATGACTAACGATAAGATAGCTATTAGTGTAGATGGCAGAAAGATTGGTGATGCTAAGATTACTGAGGATCTTGGTAATGGTAAATATAAGTATGAACTTACAAATATAAGAACTGAAGAATTTACTGATGGTACATCTAATAAACCAAATGGTAAGATAGAGGCTGTCTACAATGCAGTTGATAAACAAGGTAACCACAAAGATGTAACTGCTAATAATATATATGAGGTAGAATTTAGTGGTCCTAAACAAGAAGATGATCCATCTAAACCTACTACTAATGAAAACGGCGTATATATTAGTGTAGAGCTAAAAACAGCTGAAGGTAACGACCACATCATCACTGAAAAAGAGCTTCATGATGGTAAAGATGGTGAGAAGATAGTAGGTGAGCTAGTAGTAGGTAAAGATATCGTAGTAGATATGACTAACGATAAGATAGCTATTAGTGTAGATGGCAGAAAGATTGGTGATGCTAAGATTACTGAGGATCTTGGTAATGGTAAATATAAGTATGAACTTACAAATATAAGAACTGAAGAATTTACTGATGGTACATCTAATAAACCAAATGGTAAGATAGAGGCTGTCTACAATGCAGTTGATAAACAAGGTAACCACAAAGATGTAACTGCTAATAATATATATGAGGTAGAATTTAGTGGTCCTAAACAAGAAGATGATCCATCTAAACCTACTACTAATGAAAACGGCGTATATATTAGTGTAGAGCTAAAAACAGCTGAAGGTAACGACCACATCATCACTGAAAAAGAGCTTCATGATGGTAAAGATGGTGAGAAGATAGTAGGTGAGCTAGTAGTAGGTAAAGATATCGTAGTAGATATGACTAACGATAAGATAGCTATTAGTGTAGATGGCAGAAAGATTGGTGATGCTAAGATTACTGAGGATCTTGGTAATGGTAAATATAAGTATGAACTTACAAATATAAGAACTGAAGAATTTACTGATGGTACATCTAATAAACCAAATGGTAAGATAGAGGCTGTCTACAATGCAGTTGATAAACAAGGTAACCACAAAGATGTAACTGCTAATAATATATATGAGGTAGAATTTAGTGGTCCTAAACAAGAAGATGATCCATCTAAACCTACTACTAATGAAAACGGCGTATATATTAGTGTAGAGCTAAAAACAGCTGAAGGTAACGACCACATCATCACTGAAAAAGAGCTTCATGATGGTAAAGATGGTGAGAAGATAGTAGGTGAGCTAGTAGTAGGTAAAGATATCGTAGTAGATATGACTAACGATAAGATAGCTATTAGTGTAGATGGCAGAAAGATTGGTGATGCTAAGATTACTGAGGATCTTGGTAATGGTAAATATAAGTATGAACTTACAAATATAAGAACTGAAGAATTTACTGATGGTACATCTAATAAACCAAATGGTAAGATAGAGGCTGTCTACAATGCAGTTGATAAACAAGGTAACCACAAAGATGTAACTGCTAATAATATATATGAGGTAGAATTTAGTGGTCCTAAACAAGAAGATGATCCATCTAAACCTACTACTAATGAAAACGGCGTATATATTAGTGTAGAGCTAAAAACAGCTGAAGGTAACGACCACATCATCACTGAAAAAGAGCTTCATGATGGTAAAGATGGTGAGAAGATAGTAGGTGAGCTAGTAGTAGGTAAAGATATCGTAGTAGATATGACTAACGATAAGATAGCTATTAGTGTAGATGGCAGAAAGATTGGTGATGCTAAGATTACTGAGGATCTTGGTAATGGTAAATATAAGTATGAACTTACAAATATAAGAACTGAAGAATTTACTGATGGTACATCTAATAAACCAAATGGTAAGATAGAGGCTGTCTACAATGCAGTTGATAAACAAGGTAACCACAAAGATGTAACTGCTAATAATATATATGAGGTAGAATTTAGTGGTCCTAAACAAGAAGATGATCCATCTAAACCTACTACTAATGAAAACGGCGTATATATTAGTGTAGAGCTAAAAACAGCTGAAGGTAACGACCACATCATCACTGAAAAAGAGCTTCATGATGGTAAAGATGGTGAGAAGATAGTAGGTGAGCTAGTAGTAGGTAAAGATATCGTAGTAGATATGACTAACGATAAGATAGCTATTAGTGTAGATGGCAGAAAGATTGGTGATGCTAAGATTACTGAGGATCTTGGTAATGGTAAATATAAGTATGAACTTACAAATATAAGAACTGAAGAATTTACTGATGGTACATCTAATAAACCAAATGGTAAGATAGAGGCTGTCTACAATGCAGTTGATAAACAAGGTAACCACAAAGATGTAACTGCTAATAATATATATGAGGTAGAATTTAGTGGTCCTAAACAAGAAGATGATCCATCTAAACCTACTACTAATGAAAACGGCGTATATATTAGTGTAGAGCTAAAAACAGCTGAAGGTAACGACCACATCATCACTGAAAAAGAGCTTCATGATGGTAAAGATGGTGAGAAGATAGTAGGTGAGCTAGTAGTAGGTAAAGATATCGTAGTAGATATGACTAACGATAAGATAGCTATTAGTGTAGATGGCAGAAAGATTGGTGATGCTAAGATTACTGAGGATCTTGGTAATGGTAAATATAAGTATGAACTTACAAATATAAGAACTGAAGAATTTACTGATGGTACATCTAATAAACCAAATGGTAAGATAGAGGCTGTCTACAATGCAGTTGATAAACAAGGTAACCACAAAGATGTAACTGCTAATAATATATATGAGGTAGAATTTAGTGGTCCTAAACAAGAAGATGATCCATCTAAACCTACTACTAATGAAAACGGCGTATATATTAGTGTAGAGCTAAAAACAGCTGAAGGTAACGACCACATCATCACTGAAAAAGAGCTTCATGATGGTAAAGATGGTGAGAAGATAGTAGGTGAGCTAGTAGTAGGTAAAGATATCGTAGTAGATATGACTAACGATAAGATAGCTATTAGTGTAGATGGCAGAAAGATTGGTGATGCTAAGATTACTGAGGATCTTGGTAATGGTAAATATAAGTATGAACTTACAAATATAAGAACTGAAGAATTTACTGATGGTACATCTAATAAACCAAATGGTAAGATAGAGGCTGTCTACAATGCAGTTGATAAACAAGGTAACCACAAAGATGTAACTGCTAATAATATATATGAGGTAGAATTTAGTGGTCCTAAACAAGAAGATGATCCATCTAAACCTACTACTAATGAAAACGGCGTATATATTAGTGTAGAGCTAAAAACAGCTGAAGGTAACGACCACATCATCACTGAAAAAGAGCTTCATGATGGTAAAGATGGTGAGAAGATAGTAGGTGAGCTAGTAGTAGGTAAAGATATCGTAGTAGATATGACTAACGATAAGATAGCTATTAGTGTAGATGGCAGAAAGATTGGTGATGCTAAGATTACTGAGGATCTTGGTAATGGTAAATATAAGTATGAACTTACAAATATAAGAACTGAAGAATTTACTGATGGTACATCTAATAAACCAAATGGTAAGATAGAGGCTGTCTACAATGCAGTTGATAAACAAGGTAACCACAAAGATGTAACTGCTAATAATATATATGAGGTAGAATTTAGTGGTCCTAAACAAGAAGATGATCCATCTAAACCTACTACTAATGAAAACGGCGTATATATTAGTGTAGAGCTAAAAACAGCTGAAGGTAACGACCACATCATCACTGAAAAAGAGCTTCATGATGGTAAAGATGGTGAGAAGATAGTAGGTGAGCTAGTAGTAGGTAAAGATATCGTAGTAGATATGACTAACGATAAGATAGCTATTAGTGTAGATGGCAGAAAGATTGGTGATGCTAAGATTACTGAGGATCTTGGTAATGGTAAATATAAGTATGAACTTACAAATATAAGAACTGAAGAATTTACTGATGGTACATCTAATAAACCAAATGGTAAGATAGAGGCTGTCTACAATGCAGTTGATAAACAAGGTAACCACAAAGATGTAACTGCTAATAATATATATGAGGTAGAATTTAGTGGTCCTAAACAAGAAGATGATCCATCTAAACCTACTACTAATGAAAACGGCGTATATATTAGTGTAGAGCTAAAAACAGCTGAAGGTAACGACCACATCATCACTGAAAAAGAGCTTCATGATGGTAAAGATGGTGAGAAGATAGTAGGTGAGCTAGTAGTAGGTAAAGATATCGTAGTAGATATGACTAACGATAAGATAGCTATTAGTGTAGATGGCAGAAAGATTGGTGATGCTAAGATTACTGAGGATCTTGGTAATGGTAAATATAAGTATGAACTTACAAATATAAGAACTGAAGAATTTACTGATGGTACATCTAATAAACCAAATGGTAAGATAGAGGCTGTCTACAATGCAGTTGATAAACAAGGTAACCACAAAGATGTAACTGCTAATAATATATATGAGGTAGAATTTGATCATATAAGCATAGATACAAAAGTAAGTTTAAATGTATCTGAGGAGGGTCTGCCTGGTGGTATAAAAGATAACAAAGGAACAAATGACACTACAAATTCTGTAGAAGATAATAAATCAATAAATGTAGTTAGTGCATCAAAAGTAACGTTTGAATTTGCTGTCACTGATGGTGCAAACAGTGGTCTAAAATCAGGTGGAGAGAAGATAATTTGGAAGAGCGTTCCTGCTGTTGGTGGAGATGGAAAGAGTATTTCTATAATCGGCGTTAAAGAGACTAGTGGTGAAACAGTGCTCACGGTTAAGCTAAATAAAGAGACTGGTGCCACTAAAGTTGTTTTAGAAAAACCAGTAGATCACGATCCTGCTGGTAATGGCGAAGACGTAGTAACCGCTAGTGTAGCCATAAAAGCGACAAATGCTCATGGTGCAATAGCTAAGTCTGCTGTGGAGATAAATATCCAAGATGATTCACCTTACGTTGCTAGCGATAGTACTGAAAATGTTATTGTTGGTTTTGAGCAACCTAGAAGCAACGTCACGCTTGTCCTTGACTTCTCACGTAGTATGTTCTTTAAGAGCCAGACTCAAGCAGTTGATGCAAATGGTAAAAAATTATACGAGCAAAAATTTGAAAATGGCAAGTGGGTTGACGATCTGGATAGACCAGTATTGGTAGAAAAAACTCGTTTAGAGATAGCTCATGAAGGTGTGATGAACTTACTTAATCAGTACTCATTAAAAGGTGATGAAAATGTTAAAGTTAGCATGGTTGCATTTGCAGGTGATGCTAAAGAGCTTAAGTCTTCTAGTGGACAGACATGGATGAGTATCTCTGAAGCCAAGGCACTTATTGACAAATATTTTGGTGGTGACTATATAAAGTATGATAAAAAAATATGGTCTAAAAATGCTAATGGCGAGTATATAACTGACCATAATTACTATAAAAATAGTAAGATTGTGTTGGATGATGATGGCAACTTTATACTAAAAGTTAGGGGTCAGGGAGAGTATAACATTTCAGCCTCTGTTAACTTGCCTATAGATGATATAAAAGGTGGTACAAACTATGATGCAGCTTTAGCGCAAGCAAAAGATACTTTCGCTAAAAATGGCAAAATAACTGGTGCAGACGTAGAAAACAGATTGCATTTTGTCTCTGATGGTGAACCAACCATGTCTGACTCAAGAGTGGGTGGTGCTCTTGGAAGTCTTGAAAATAGGGCTAGTATTGTATATGATGGTAGGACTTGGGATTATACAGCAGATAATAAATTTGTAGCTAGTGGCACAAGCGACTATATAACATCAAATGCAACAGGTACTGATTTCACTAGGCATTATTATAGTTGGGCTAGTGGTAAATGGGTTACTAGCGACATCACTAGCAGGGTTATAATTAATCACGGTATAGATGATGCTGAGAAAGCAGTATGGGAAAACTGGCTGATCAACAATAAAGTCATAGCTGAATCATTTGCTTTAGGCAATGATGCAAAATTAGATAAACTAGATCCTATCGCATATGACGGTGTAGAGAGAAGGGATATAGATGCCAAAGACTTTGCTGAGCTAGCTCTTCCTACTAAGAGTTTCAAAGGCAATATCATGGATACTTTAAAAGAAGCAGATACTTTTGGTAAGACGTCTATAGAATTCGGAGCAGATGGTGCGGGTGCTCAAGCAGTGGCCATCACGCTAAATACTGCAGGAGGAGTAAAGACATATACTTATACACCAGGAGAAAATGGAGGCGAAGGTAGTTATACTATAAGTGGCGAGTCTATGCCACATAGCGGCTCAAATTTTACAGCTACGCTACCAACAGGTAGTAAGATTACTATTGATATGGTAACTGGCAAATATGAGTATAATCCAAATGCAGATCTAGCCAAAGCAGACAAAGAAGAGAGTGTGGAGATAAAATACTCTGTTACTGATGCAGATGGCGATAGTGTAAGTGCTACGACCACTATTAATACGAATGGCATCGCAGGATTTGATCACATTAAGTATGGTACAATGAATGGTGACACGCTAAATGGCACATCTGGTAATGACGCTATACTGGGTGGTAGGGGTAATGACTACATAGATGGTAAAGGCGGACATGATGCATTGCTTGGTGGTGAAGGCAATGATACCATCATTTATCATAATGATGCGAAAATTTTAGATGGTGGAGATGGATCTGATACGCTTGTCATCAAGCACAATATCGACTTTAGTAATATAAGTGGCTTAGATGGTAAGGTGAGCAACTTTGAAAGGATTGACCTAGGTAAAGGTGGTACTTCTGATGCGATAGAGATGACAATTAGAGCCGAAGATGTGCTAGATATCACTGATAATAAAAATACTATTTTGAAAATAGATGGTGATGCGCATGATACTGTTAAAGGTGGCAACTGGAAGGTTACACATGACGTAGCGGCAGATAGCGGTTATACAGCGTATGAAGGCATAACTGAAAAAGGTCAAACAATATATATCCAGATAAATAATGAAATCAAAACTGATTTCTAAAAAATAAGAGTCACTAGACTCTTTAAGGGGCACTTGGATTTAAAAACCAAGTGCCCTTTCTAAATTTTATAACCTCATAAAATTTCATCCATATACTAACTAAAAAGTATGATTTTAAAAAATGTAATTTATAAATTTACACGCAAGTTAACTTCACTATAATAGGCAGACAAAGATATTAAATAAATTCGCTATTTTAGATCCGATAATTTTTACAAATTCGCAAATCTTATAGTTATATTGTAGTGTCATGCTAATTCAAAGTACTATAAAATAGGCATTTGTGATAAAAAGATGATATTTTATATACTTATTTTTTTATTATTTTATGAAAATTATTTTTTTAAAAAAAGCCTATAAAAACGTATTTTTACAAAATATTGACAATATAAATTTTTGGACTTTATTATGAATTTGACACACCTCTTTCTCTTAAAAGTCGTATTTTCTCGCATAAAGTTATATCGATAGAGTTAGTATATAATCATGCGTAATATTTAGTAAATAAAAATAAGATAAGGAGTTTTTATGGCAAAGGAAGCCGGAGTAGTAAAATCACTAACAGGCAAGGCAGTTGCTGTTGATCAAAATGGAAATGCTAGAGAGCTAAAAGTTGGCGACATCGTTTATATGGGCGAAAGCGTTAAGACGAGTGACGCAGCTGACAAGGTAACTATCGTTGCAAACAATGGTAAAGAGATCACGATATTAGGCGATGATACTCTAGCATTAAATCAAAGCACAATAGGAAGTGACGGCTTAGCTGATATAAGTGCATTACAAAATGCTATTTTAAATGGCGGAGATCTAACAAAACTTGAAGAGACTGCTGCTGGTGGAAATGCTGCAGCTGCTGGTGGTGGAGATGGTGTTAGCCTAAGTGATGCTCAGTTTGCTGAAGGTGGACACTATTCAAACATCAATGAAACTTATAGAAATTTAACTGATACAAACAGAGCTTTTGCTTCATATGATAACCCAGTAGGTGGTTACAGAGATGGCAATGATGGCGACGATACTATAATCCCAGGTGCACCGCTTGTAACTTTTGTAAATGATACTAACAACGACGGCACCTTAAGTAGAGTTGAGCATGGAAATGATACAGATATAAATACATCTAAAGTTCTTATCACAGTGCCAAATGACGGTACAGTAAGAGCTGGCGATGTGCTAAATGTCACTATAACTGACCCGGATGGCAATAAAACTGTAACAAACGTAGTTATAACACCAGCTATCATAAGTAGTGGCTATCCGCTTGACGCACCTATAAAACCAGGCAAAGTTTCAACAGTAGATGCTACTATTACAAATTTCCAAGGACACGTTAGTGGTAGTAGTGAGGATAGTGTAACTCCAAATAGATCTAGTGTAAGTGTTGAATTTACAGAAGATAGAAATGACGATGGATTTTTAACATATACAGAAAATAAAAATGATGGTAAACAAAATGAGTCACCAGTAACTATAACTGCAACAGATGTTATACCTGGTGACATTCTTCACATTACTCTAACAAAACCAGATGGCACAGTAACGCCTTTACCACCTATAACCATCAATGCTACTGATATAGTAAATAATACTTTTACTAAAATCATCTCTGATATGCCAGTTGCTGAGGGTAAAATTTCAAAAGTAGATGCTTATGTTACTGATAGTACAAATTCTAACATTTGGAAGAGCGATATAGCAACCGATAATGTTACTCCAGATGTAAGACCGACTTTAGTATTTACTGAAGATCGTGACAATGATACTGGATTAAGCGATCTTGAAAATGGACGAGATGGTAATTACAGAAGCACTCCAGTGGATATAACACTTCCAAAAGATGTAGTAGTTGGCGATAAGATCGTCATAACCTATACTGATCCGTTAAATTATAATAATACCAATCCATCAGTTCCTCATGAAAAAACAATCACACTAGAACTAACCCCAGAAATGGTTAGAGATCATAAAGTAACTGGTGTACCACTTGAAATATTTCCTGGTGTAAGAACATTTGCAAGCGTTCACGTAGTAGCTGCTGATGGTACTCAAAAAAGTGCGGAGTCAGATACAGACAATGTATATCCACTTGATACTGGATTGGCCATAACACTATCTGAGCAAAAAACTCTTCATGAAATTTCAAGGCAAGAGAGTGTTACTAAGATTGATAAGAATTTTAATGGTGTAAACAAAGATTTGGGTGATGAAGAAGTAAATCACACAACTGCAAAGATCACATTGCCAAATAGAGTTGATGATGGTGATACACTTACACTTTCTATAAAAACCCCTAAGTTAGATCCTAGCGACCCTGAAAAAAAAGCGTTTTTAAAAGATTCTAATGGTAAAACAGAATTTGAAAATACTACTAGAGACTTTACTATACATGTAAATGAAAAAGGTGTTATAACTAAAGTAGTAGAACATACTAATTCTGGCGATGTTGAGTACGCTCCTTTAAAAGAGGAGCTTAATCAATGGGCTATTAATGTTGAAGGATTTAGCGTAAGACATGGAGAAGACACAACTATAACAGCTAGCATTACTCACATAAACCCAAATAGAAACACTCCTATAGGTCCTGCTGAGGCTTCAGCTAGCTTAGAGTATGTAAAAGCACCTGAAGTTATCTTTGAAGAAGCTCATGGAGCCAAGACTATGACTAGAGAGCAGGCTATCAGCGACCATGACCTTAATAGCACAACAGTTACTATCAAACTTCCTAAAAATGCAGTAAGTGGAGATAAATTAACTGTAACCATAAATGAGCCAAATGAGACTCCTAAAACAAAAGAATATACTGTTGGAAGAGACGCGAATGGTAAGTTTTTTGTAAAAGATAGTGCTGGTAATGAAATAAATACAGAAACAGATGGTAGAAGTTTCAAAATTTCTGGTATCAAAACAGCAACTGGCGAAGAAACTAAAGTAACAGCTGAGATAGTAGATAGTGACGGTAGCATCCAACATGCTAAAGGCTCAAGTAGTGTTACGATTGCTGGTATAAACGATATGGCTGTAAGATTTGTAGAAGATGGTGATGGCAATGTATCTCTAACAAGAGCTGAGAGTAAAGACGGAGATAATAAGCTAGACGAAACTACAATCGCAGTAAAAGTACCAAATAACGTTATAAAAGGTGATATAGTAAATGTAACAATAGATGGTGCTTCACCTAAAACTTATAAGGTTACAGGTAGGGATGATCATGGTAAGATCACACTAGAAGATACTTCTACTCATACTTCTATAACCGTAAATGATAAAAATGAGTTTAAGATCGAAGGTGTTCATATAGAAGCTGGTAAGCCTATCAACGTAACTGCAGAGACTACTGATGCAAGCGGTGGTAAAAAAGCTGAAGCACAAAATCACAACACTCTTGAAAAACTTCACGATGATATGAAGATAACTTTTGATGCAGATGATGGTGATGGTATCTTGGGTAATGCAGAAGCAACTGGAACCACTACGATGACAACCATTAAACTACCTTCAAATTTTGTTGATGGTGATAAGCTCATAATAAACAGTAAAACAGGTAATAATAGTGCACCTGAGGAAATTTATACGATAAACAAAAATAATGGCGTTGTTACTGTTACAAATGATAATGGAGGCGCTCCTCTAATAGTAAATGGCAATGCAGTTAAATATCCTCTAACAAATTTACAAAATGGCGAAGAGACTATCATCACTGCTAAAGTAACTGATAGTACTGGTGCTGATAAAGTAGAAACAAAGAGTGATATCATACTTGACACTGGTGCTGGAACTGGAACAAGATTTAGACTACTTATCGATGAAGATAAAGATAGAAATGGTTGGCTAGATAGAGAAGAAGCTATGAAAGATGGACAACTAAATACAACTTCAGCTACGCTTCAGATACCAACAAGCGTAAATGTAGGTGATACTATAACTGTTAATGTAGATGGAGGAACTCCTAAATCTTATACAGTTGTTTCAAATGATGGTACTAACGTTGTTATAAAAGATGCAGGTGGTAATATCGTATCTACACCTGGCAATAAGCTAAAAATTCCTGATGTTCATATAGACAAAGATCATCCAGCTAAAGTAGAAGCTACCATAAATGGAGAAACAAAAACAGCTGAAGCTAAACTAAAAACATTTGATGCTACAAATTTAAAGGTTGAATTTAAAGAAGATGATGCAAGTAGAGATGGCAAGATAGATAGAGATGAGTCTGTATCTGTTGATGGCGTTAAAGTAACAACTATAAGCGTTCAAGTGCCATATAATGTTATAACTGGCGATAAGGTAGAGGTGCTAATAACTGAACCAAAAACTGATGGCACTACAGCAACTAGACCTGTAAACTATACTGTTTCAAAAGCTCCTAATGGCGATATATCACTAGTAGATGCAGATGGCGTTCCTCATCCTTTACGCAACAATACTATCGAAATTGGTGATGTTAAAATGCTCCCAGGCAAAGAGACTAGTGCAACTGCAACCATAACAAATGCTTCTGGCGATATGTCTGCAACTTCTCCTGAGGCTAAAGCACAACTTGCTCCATTAAGCGAAGCAGGACTAAACATAAGCATAGCTGCTGATGCAAATGATAATGGCATTATCACAAGAGATGAGTCAGATAGCAATACTTCAAAAGTAAAAGTTTCTCTTCCTGGAAATGTGATAAAAGGTGATAAGATAGATGTTGAGGTAACAAATCCTGATAACTCTAAAGTAATTAAACATTATGAAGTTGATAGTAAAGATGTCAATGGCAACATAACATTAAAAGAAGAAGTAGGCTCTACTACTACTTATATCCATGTCTCTGCAAATGATCCTCTTGTGCTTGATGCAGCTATTGCGGTTGGTCAAGATACAGTGGCAAAAGTAACTTTAACTGATTCATTTGATAAAAGTGTAAGCACAGAGGATAAAGCACATGCTGAGATAGATGTTGTAAGAGGTATTCAATTTACAGAAGATGCAAGCAGAGATGGTGCGTTGCAAACTTATGAGAATTCTCAAAATGAAGATAAGACTCCTATAAAAGTCTATCTCAATGAAGATGCAAGAGCTGGCGATACAGTTGAGATCAAATATACTGATCCAGACAATCACACTCAAACAAAACCAGCAAATCATATACTAACAGCCGATGATATTAAAGAAGGTGCATTTGAACAGGTGCTTGACATCAATCCAATATCAAAATATGATCTAAAAGTTGATGCTACCTATAAAACTCATGATGGCTTAGAAACTAAACTTCCAACTGAGACACTTTCTATATTGCCTAAAGCAGTTATAGCTGAATACAATGAACACACAACTATGAAAGGTGGCGATAGCGATAATGATACTTTAATAGTTGATGGACAAACGGTTGATTTTAGTCATGTGGCTGGTCTTGATGCTAAAGTTGAAAGCTTTGAAAATATCCAACTTCAAGGCAACACTGAGATCAAATTTAATGCAAAAGCAATCTTTGATATCACTGATAATCTAGATACTGTTCTTAAGATAAAAGGCGCTGTTGATGAGCATGGTAACTCAACTACAAAAGTTGATCTAGATCACAAATGGACTGCTGACTCTAACTACGATGCTGATGGCTTTAAGGGCTACTCAAGTGTCGATCAAGTAAGCGGACACACTATCCATATACAAATAGACGATAAAGTCCAAACTGACCTATAATCCCCAAAAGTGAGTGCACTTTAAGCACTCACTTCACTTACCTAACTTCAAATTTACATCATTTTTTAAGCCTTATTTTACTAATATCACCCCTTTTAAAGGAGAAAATATGAAAAATTTAATAGCCATAGTTGTGGTCATCGCAGCACTTGTTTTTGGCGCTTTCAAATACGCAAATTCATTTGTCGTGCTTGATGAAAATACCAACGAGAAGTGGTCTCAGGTGCTAAATCAATACAAAAGAAGAGCCGATCTCGTGCCGAATTTAGTTGAAACTGTAAAAGGCTACGCAGCCCACGAGCAAAAGGTCTTTGAAGACGTGGCAAACGCAAGAAGCAAGAGCATGCAAGTAAGCATCGATGCAAGCAGTCTTAGCGACGAGGCAAAGGTTAAAGAATTTATGGCAGCTCAAGGTCAGCTAGGCTCCGCACTTGGCAGGCTAATGGCAGTTAGCGAGAGCTATCCAGAGCTAAAAGCAAATCAAAATTTCCTCTCACTCCAAAGCCAGCTTGAGGGCACAGAAAACCGCATAAGCGTAGCAAGACGCGACTACATCGAGGCTGTAAAAGAGTACAACGTGGCTCTTAGAAGCTTTCCTGGTAAATTTATAGCTAGCATCTTTCATCCAGAGATGAAGCCAAAGCAAGGCATCGAAGTTAGCAGCGAAGATATGAAAAATCCAAAAGTTTCGTTTGAGAAGTGATGAAAAAAGCTCTTGCTCTTTTGCTCTTTGCATTTTGCTTTTGTTTTGCTCTAAATTTCAATGAGCAGATCAACGATGAGGCTCATATCTTTTCACAAAACGAAAGAGATGAGCTTCTAAATTTAGTGCAAAATTTCGAGCAAAACAGCACCACGCAAATCGCCATAGTGACTTTAAATTCGCTTGAAAACAGGAGCATCGAAGAGCTGTCTCTTGAGATAGCTAGAGGCTACAAATTAGGTCAAAAAGAAGATAACAACGGCGTGCTTTTGGTGGTCGCTCCAAATGAGAAAAAGGTCCGCATCGAGGTCGGATATGGTCTTGAAGGGGTGCTAACCGATGCCATCTCAAGCCAGATCATAAATGGCGTGATGATACCTGAGTTTAAAAATGGCAAGATTAGCGAAGGCGTGAAAGAGGGCGTTTTGGCGATCATAAAAGCAGCTAGCGGCGAGGAATTTAGGAGTAAATTTAGCCTAGGTAATATACCTTTTGGCGTGATCGCATTTATCGCTGGCATACTCTCATGCTTTGCCTCTGTGATCTTTGGCAAATTTTTTGTTAGAACTGGCTTTAGCACGTGCTTTGCTGGACTTGTATCAATCGCACTTGAGCAGGGATTTGGCGTGCAAAACTACCTTATCATCTTTGGCGCCTTTGCCTTTATATTTGCGGTATTTTTCTTTATTTTAAAAGACGTTTTTAAGAGAAATAGCCAAGGTGGCTCTTTGCCAATGGGCTTTAGACGCGATAATTCAGGCTCAAATTGTGGCGGTCGCTCAAGTGGCAGAGGAAGCGGCTTTAGTGGCGGAGGCGGTGGTTTTGGCGGAGGCGGAGCTAGCGGCAGCTGGTAGAATTTGCCTGCCTTAGAAGTAAATTTCACTACCATTTGCAAATTTTAAAACCTCACTTACTCGCAAAAATTGACTACTAAAATTTGGCTTCGCTTACCGCTTAGTTCAAATTTTAGAGCCAAAATTACTCGCTCATGAAATTTTAAAATTTGTGTGAAATTTGCTTGTAAAATTAGGATATATAAAATTTATTTTAAAGAATTTGTGACGCCAAATTTCACGTCACAAATTTAAATTTATTTTTTCTTTTTGCCTTTTGGCTCGTCGCCTTTAAACCAGCTTTTTATCTTATCAAAGACGCTCTCATCGGTGCTTGACTTGCCTGAAACTATGCCAAAGCTAGCTTGAAGCTTATTTAAAAGCTCTTTTTGCTCGTCGCTTAGTTTATCAGGTGTTTGGATAGAAATTTGAGCTACAAGTCTGCCTTTTTTGCGTGAATTTACGCCTTTGATGCCCTCATTTTCAAAGATAAATTGCTGTTTATCTTTCGCGCCAACTGGCAGTTTTAGCTCGGCTTCACCGCGAAGTGTTGGGATTTTTATACTCTCACCAAGAACAGCCTGGGTGAAAAAGACTGGAATTTCTATATAAACATCGTCATTGTGGCGGATGAAGTGCTTGTCCTCTTTTACATTTATGCTGACGTAAAGATCGCCTTGAACGCCGTTTGCACCGATATTTCCTTTGCCAGCGACCCTCATCCTCATGCCACTATCAACGCCCTCTGGGATCGTGATCTTGACGCTTTGTTGCTGGACTTTATAGGCTTTTGCGTTGCAGTCAGGACATGGCTCGCTTATCACTTCGCCAGATCCGTGGCAGTATGGGCACTCTTGAACGATATTCATAAAGCCATTTCCACGTGTGATCCTGCCGCTTCCCCCACAGTGCTGGCAAGTTTTGTTTTTGCCGTCTTTGCTACCTGTTGCGTTGCATGTTGGGCAAGGCACTTTTTGATCAAATTTGATCTCTTTTTCGCAGCCAAAAACAGCTTCGTTAAACTCTAAATTTATAGGAATTTCAAGGTCGGCTGAGTATTTTTCGCTTCGTCTTTTTCTCTGTCTAGAGCCACCGCCAAAACCGCCTCCAAAAAACGAGTCAAAAATGTCTGAAAGGTCAAAATCAGCGCTAAAGCCACCGCCACTGCCAAATCTACCCTCAAGCCCTTCTTTGCCGTATCTGTCGTAGATTGAGCGCTTTTGCTCATCGCTTAAGACCTGATAGGCTTCGTTTATCTGTTTAAATTTATGCTCAGCCTCTTTGTCGCCAGCGTTTCTGTCTGGGTGGTATTTTAAAGCGAGCTTTCTAAAGGCTTTTTTTATCTCGTCGCCACTTGCATTTCTTGAAATTTCAAGGATCTCGTAATAATCAAACTCCACATTTTTCCTTGTTTATTAAGCTTATTTTAAATGTGAGATTTTATCCAAAAAAGTTTAAATTTAAAAAAGAATTTACATTTTTGCCGTATAATCTCTACTATTTTTCAATGAAAAGGATGATTTATGATTAACGTTTTAATGATAGAAGACGATCCAGAATTTGCACAAATTTTATCTGAATATCTTGATAGTTTTAATATAAAAGTGACTAACTTTGAAGACCCATATCTAGGGCTAAGCGCAGGGATAAAAAACTACGACCTGCTCATACTTGACCTTACATTACCTGGCATTGACGGTCTTGAGGTTTGCAAAGAAATTCGCCAAAAATACGACATCCCTATCATCATAAGCTCGGCTCGCAGTGACATCAGCGACAAGGTCGTTGGACTTCAGCTTGGAGCGGATGATTATTTGCCAAAACCATACGATCCAAAAGAGATGTATGCTCGTATCACAAGTCTTATTAGAAGATATAAAAAGACAAACGAAGTTCAAGAAGAGGTCGTTGATAGCGCATTTAGGATAGACGACAAGCGCCATGAAATTTACTTTAATAATGAAGCCCTTGCTCTAACACCTGCTGAGTATGAAATTTTAACCTATCTCATCAAACAGCACAGCTTTTCAGTATCTCGCGAGCAGCTAGTTTATAACTGCAAGAGCCTAAAAGATAAGGACTCAAAGAGCCTAGATGTCATCATCGGACGCCTTAGAACAAAGATCGGCGACAGCTCAAAAGCGCCAAAACATATATTTTCAGTTAGAGGCATAGGATATAAGCTTATCGGATGAAATACTCCATAACCACCAAGATAACTATCATCTTTGCCATCGCTTTCTCGCTGATGTGCTTGCTCTTTGTGACATTTGCAAACATTCAGCAAGAAAGTGCGCTTGAGAAGCTAAAAGACAAACAAATAAGCGCTATGAACTATCTTGTGGCGCTTTACGAGCGTGGCAATCCCCCAAGAGATTTAGAGCACTACTTTAAAAATTTCAACCTAGAATATGTCGGCAACAAAAATTTAGCCACCTCTGTTACTACAAGCGGAAACGCCATTTTTACGCAGCACACGCCTCTTGGCATGATGCAGTCGGTTAATTACAAAGGCGATTTGTATCTACTTATCAAAAATCCATCTTTTCAGCTGCTACTTGAGAGCAACGACGCAAGACACGTAAATGATCCGCTTTGGGTGGCATTTTTGATCATCTCGGCTCTACTTATCTCGCTTTATGTTTCGGTGCTTAGAAGCCTTTTGCCGCTTAGAAGACTTAGCAAAGATATCAGAAAATTTGCCAGCGGAAACATGGAGATGGCGATGACTGCTAGGTTAAATGAAAACGAGCAAGACGAGATCGGGCAGGTCGCAGTTGAATTTGACAACGCCGTTTGCAAGATCAGAGAGTTAATTCGCTCAAGGCAGCTATTTTTACGTGCGATCATGCATGAGCTAAAGACGCCTATAGGCAAGGGTAGGATCGTCTCTGAGATGGTTGCAAACGACACTCAAAAGATGAGGCTCATAAACGTTTTTGAGCGCCTTGAGATGCTGATAAATGAATTTAGCAAGGTCGAGCAGCTCCTTTCAAAAAGCTACGCGCTAAACTATCAAGAGTGCCATTTCTCGCTCATTTTGGAGCAGGTGCAAGATATGCTCATGCTTGATAAATTTGAGGAGCGTGTGAGCTGTGACATCAGAGATGACGTCATATTAAGAGTGGATTTTCAGCTTTTTAGTTTGGCGATTAAAAATTTGATAGACAATGCCCTAAAATACGCAGAGGACAAGAAAGCCATTTTGATCTGCGATAGCGAATTTATAGCGGTTAAAAATTTAGGTAAAAAGCTAAATCATCCGATTGATTACTATAAACAAGCCTTTGTAAGAGGCGACAAGGTGAGTGCGGGAAGCGGCATGGGGCTTGGACTTTACATCATCGAGCAAATTTGCCAGATGCAAAAATTTGAGCTTGCTTATGACTATGAAGACGGCTATCATGTCTTTAAAATTTTACTTCGAGCAAAGGCAAAACGCGCATGAAAAGGGGCTTAGAGAAATTTAACGAACTAACTGAGTCTTTTGCTAAGCTGCCAGGTGTCGGTAAAAAATCAGCCGCGAGATTTGCCTACTTTGTCTGCATGCAAGATAGCTTTGCGGGGCTAAGGCTCGCGCAAAATATCGAAGACGCAGTAAGGTTTATCAAACGCTGTGAGCGTTGTGGTGGGCTAAGCGAAAATGAAATTTGCGACATTTGCAGCGACGAGAGCAGGGATAGCGAGGTCATCTTGCTAGTTGAGAGCCCAAAAGATATCTTGGTTTTTGAGCAAAATGGCATCTACAACGGCCTTTACTTCGTGCTTGACGAGATCGATGAGGACGCCATAGAGAGGCTGCGAAGCGCTATCAAGCAAAATGGCTCAAAAGAGGTCGTCTTTGCCTTTACGCCAGGGCTAAATTCAGACGCTCTCATGCTTTATGTCGAGGACAAGCTTGGCATGAGTGAAATTTCATTTAGTAAGATCGCTCAGGGCGTGCCAACTGGCGTAAATTTAGAAAATGTCGATATGCTCTCACTCCTAAAAGCCTACGAGAGCCGCACAAAAGCCTAATTAAAATTTCTTTTAGTTATAATCTCACCTAAATTTATAATATTTAGTCCGCGCAATCGCCACTAAATTTAAAAGGATAGAGATTGATTTTACTTATAGATAACTACGATAGTTTTGTCTTCAACGTCGAGCAGTACGTAAAAGAGCTCACCAGCGAAGAGGTTAGATGCGTTAGAAACGACAAGATAACGCTTGAAGAGATCAAAAAACTAAACCCAAGTAAGATCATCCTAAGCCCAGGTCCAAAGCATCCAAAAGATAGCGGAGTTTGCCTAGAAATTTTAAAAGCAGACCTTGGCGTGCCAGTACTTGGAATTTGTCTTGGACACCAAGCCATAGGGCTTAGTTTCGGCGCAAAGATAAAAAGACTAGACGACCCACTTCACGGCAAGACCTCATTTATCGACGTGAAAAATAAAGAGCCACTCTTTGCAGGGCTGCCTGAGCGTTTTGAGGTTATGCGCTACCACTCGCTCTATGTCGATGAGCTCCCAGCTAGCTTAAGCGCTGATGCGGTGAGCGATGATGGCGTAGTTATGGCACTTAGCGTAAAAGATAAGCCGATCTTTGGCATCCAGTTTCACCCTGAGAGCTACTTCACGCAATACGGCAAAAAGATAGTTGAAAATTTTGTAAATTACAAGGCAAAAGAAGAGGTAAAAGAGCCAAAAATTCGCTCACTCAAGCCATATCTTATCAAGCTTCAAGAAAACATCCCGCTTGATGATAGCGACTTTGAGCAAATTTGCGAGATAATAGCCAGCAAAGAGTACGAGATCGTGCAGCTCTCAGCCCTTTTGGTGCTTATTAGCGAAAAGAGCCTCTATCCAAAAAGTCTCGCTGCGCTTGCAAAAAATATCCTAAAATACTCGCAAACTTACCGTGACGATACGCCTATGATCGATCTTTGCGGCACTGGCGGCGATGGCTTTAAGACGATAAATATCTCAACTACGGTGGCATTTATCCTTGCAAGCCTTGGTATAAAGGTCGCAAAACACGGTAACAAGGCAGTTTCAAGCAAGTCTGGCAGCTCTGATGTGCTTGAAATTTTAGGCGTAAAAAGTGAAAAATCACTGGCAAAACAGCGAGAAAATTTGGCTAGTAAAAATTTAGCCTTTTTCCACGCGCCATTTTTCCATCCGCTAGTTGGCGAGGTGAGAGAAGTGCGCCAAAGACTTGGCATAAGAACCGTATTTAACGTGCTTGGACCGCTTTTAAATCCAAATTTAAACCTTACAAACCAGCTAGTTGGCGTCTATCATAAGCCCGTTCTAAAACTCTACGCCCAGACGCTTAAAATTCTTGGCAGAAAGCACGCTCTAGTCGTTCGCGGCGATGACGGACTTGATGAGATCACGCTTTGCAATGAAACAAGCGTTGTGGAGCTAAAAAATGGCGAAATTTTTGAATACAGCATCACGCCAGAGCAGTTTGGCTTTAAAAGAGCACTTCACAGCAACATCGAGGGCGGCACACCTGAAGAAAACGCCAAAACTTTGATCCGCACGCTAAAAGGCGAGGAGCAGGGGGCGAAATTTGACATCGTGGTCTTTAATGCGATGTTTGCACTCTACGCAGCTGATGGCGCAAAGAGCCCAGACGAGGCCAAAAAAATGGTGCTTGAAGCGATAAATTCAGGCAAGGCGTATAAATTTTATGAAGAGTTTATAAGGGCGCAAGCGTAATGGCGCTAGTTAAAATTTGTGGCATCAAAACGCTAGATGAGGCAAGTGCGGTTTGTGCTTTGGATGTTGATTTTATCGGGCTGATATTTGCCAAAAGCAAAAGAAAGGTCGAGCTAAATTTAGCTAGACAGATAGCGAAATTTGCTCACAGCAAGGGCAAAAAAGTAGTTGGCGTTTTTGCGGAGCAAAGTGAGTGCGAGATAATGGAAATTTGCCAGTTTACTGGTCTTGACGTAGCTCAGGTGCATGGAGTGATGAGTGAAAATTTAGAGGCAAATTTAAAAGATATGGGGCTTGAGATCTGGCAGGTTTTTAGCGTGAAAGATAGCTTGCCAGAGGTTGATTTTAAGCATTTTGACATGGCGCTTTTTGACTGCAAGGGCGAAAATGCTGGAGGAAACGGCACTAGCTTTGAGTGGGAAATTTTAAAAGAGGTTAAATTTAAATTTGGCATGGCTGGGGGTATAGGCGAGCACAATATCAAAGAAGCGCTGAAATTTAAGCCATATCTAGTCGATATCAACTCAAAAGTCGAGGACGAAAACGGCATAAAAGATGTGCAAAAGATAGAGAGAATTTTAAAGATCATAGGTGAGGTAGAAGATGAATAATAAGGCGTATTTTGGAAAATTTGGCGGGCAGTTCGTGCCTGAGACGGTGATGTTTGCCCTTGATGAGCTAGAAAATGCTTATGAGAGCATCGCAAAGACAAAAGAGTTTAAAGACGAGCTTGATGATCTGCTTAAAAACTACGTTGGCAGGCCTAGTCCGCTCTTTTTTGCAAAGCGTCTGAGCGAGCACTACGGACATGAAATTTACCTCAAGCGTGAGGATCTAAACCACACGGGCGCGCACAAGATAAATAACGCCCTAGCTCAAGCGCTGCTTGCTAAAAAGATGGGTAAAAAGAAAATTTTAGCTGAGACTGGAGCTGGTCAGCACGGCGTGGCAACAGCGACTGCGGCAGCACTTTTGGGCTTAGAGTGTGACGTATATATGGGCGCAACAGACGTGGCTAGACAGCAGCTAAATGCCTTTCGCATGCAGCTTCTTGGCGCAAAAGTGGTGAGCGTAGAAGATGGCTTAAAAACGCTAAAAGAGGCGACTACTGCGGCCATACAAGCGTGGGTAAATGAGATAGAAAGCGCATTTTATGTCATTGGCTCAGCCGTTGGCCCACACCCATATCCAAAGATCGTGCGTGACTTCCAAAGCGTGATCGGCACAGAGGCCAAAGCCCAGCTTGCAGACTACGGTAAAAAGGCCGACTACGTCATCGCTTGCGTTGGCGGCGGCAGTAATGCTATTGGCATTTTTAGTGCGTTTTTAAATGATGAGAGCGTAAATTTAGTAGGTATAGAAGCTGGCGGCCTTGGCATAGATACGCCTTATCACGCAGCTACGCTTAGCAAAGGCAAAACCGGCATCATCCACGGCATGAAAACGACGGTCTTGCAAGATGAATACGGCATGATCTCGCCAGTGCATAGCATCTCAGCAGGCCTAGACTACCCAGGCATCGGCCCAGAGCACGCTCACTTAAATGACATCAAAAGGGTAAGATACGAAGCCGTGACCGACGATGAGTGCATAAATGCCTTGTATTTTCTAAGCAAGATGGAGGGCATCATCCCAGCTATCGAGAGCGCGCATGCGGTGGCGTATCTGGAGAAGCTTTGTCCAAAACTTGATAAAAAAAGCGTCATCGTCGTAAATATCTCAGGCAGGGGCGATAAGGACATAAACACAGTCATCGGCTACGAAAAAGGAAAAATTTATGGATAAGGTAAAAAGCGCATTTAACGGCAAAAAGGCAAACATCGGCTACATCGTGGCTGGTTATCCAAGCTTAGAAAAAACTAAGGAATTTTTAGAAAATTTAGATGAGAGCACGCTTGATCTGCTTGAGATCGGCATCCCGTACTCTGACCCGCTGGCTGATGGCAAGCTCATCGCACAAGCTAGCTTTGAGACGGCTCAAAGTGGCGTAAATACCGACGTTGTCTTTGATATGCTTGAGGGCTGTAAAGCAAAAGTGACAAAGCCACTTGTTTTTCTAGTTTATTACAACATCATCTTTGCTTACGGCGTTGATAAATTTCTAAAAAGATCACGTGAGGCGGGAGTTAGTGGCTTTATCGTGCCAGATCTTCCTTGTGAGGAGTGCGAGGAATTTGCTCTAAAGTGCAAGGAGCTAAATTTATGCCTTGTGCCACTTATAAGTGTCACTTCTGGGGGCAGGGCGGATGAGATATTAAAATTTGGCTCAGGGTTTATCTACGTGCTAGGTGCTATCGGCGTTAGCGGCTCAAAAAGAGCTGATGAAGATAGGATAAAAAATCTAGTCCTAGAGCTTAAGAAGAAGAGTGATCTGCCAGTGGCTGTGGGCTTTGGCATCAAAAACAAAGATGATGTTAGCGAAGTGAAAAAATATGCTGACGCTGCGATCATAGGCACACAAATAGTCAAGCTTTGCGCCAAATTTAGCGCAAAAGAGCTAGTTAAAGAGGTCGATAAACTCTTTTAAAATGCTTAATAAATTTATAGCTAATTTAGTAAAGCCAAAGTATAATTAACGCGCATTTCAAGTCTTAAGGAAGAGATATGAGAAAAGTTATAGATGAAGCCACGAGCTATCTTTGCAAAGATACTTTGGGGCTGGATTTAGAGTTTGGCAAGAGCCTTGGTAAAGGATTTTACGGGGCTAGCATACCAGTTTATAAGGGTAAAAGCGAGTATCAGTTTTATCTATTTTTTAAAAAAGATACTTTAAAAATTTTTATGAATGCCTTTTTTGGTCACGAAGATGTCGATGGTGGCGATCTGGACGATCTTTGCAAAGAGATAGCTAATCAGATCATCGGCAAGGCTAAAAATTTGCTAAATGAAAAAGAGCCAAATGCTTATAAACTCGGAACGCCTGAGTTTTTGGGCGAGGTTGAGAATTTTGGCATAAAGCTAAAAGAGAAATTTATATATAAGATAAAAAATAGAACATTTCAAATAGGCTACAAGATACAATGAACGACGAAGGTGCGATAGAGACACTAGAACAGCTAGGGCTTTTTAAGAGCTATGATGAGCTTATGGATATAAGCGTTGATTTTATAGCTGAGCTAGGAACTACCACAGTTAGCATAAATGAGCTTTTGAAATTTGAAGCTGGCTCGGTCATAGACCTCGAAAAACCAGCTGGCGAGAGCGTGGAGCTATATATAAATAATAGAATTTTTGGAAAAGGCGAAGTAATGGTTTATGAGAAAAATTTAGCCATCAGGATAAATGAAATTTTGGACTCAAAGTCAGTTATTCAGTACTTCAAAAAAGAACTTTTATGAAATTTGTACTATTTTTTGTGCTTTTTGCTACGCAGATCTTTGCCTCAAACTTGCTAACATACAACATCTATGAGCGCACCGACAGGGTCGACATCATGCTTAGCTTTGATGCGCCGTATGAGGGCAACATCTTTCAAAAGCGTGAAAAAGATACGACCTCTTTGATACTAAATTCTCTAAGCTACGATCAAAGCGCGAACAAGGATATAAACTCAAAGATCATTCAAGAGCTTGAGATAGAGCCAAAGCAAAACTCTTTAGTTTTAAATTTACGCTCAAACGATGCGATCATCGTAAATGCTTCAAAGACAACTGACAGCTTCGGGCTTCGCATCCGCGTAACGCTAAAAAATACAAAAACACAAGTGCAAAATATGCCTCAAGCAAGCGCAAAGATAGAAACTGCTAGCACGCCAAAGACAGAAAATGAACCTATGGTTAATATTGATTCGAGATACTTCATCGTTCTAAGTGTGCTCATCGCGCTTCTTATATTTTTATATGTTTTTAAAAGATATATCACTTCAAAAAGTAGTGACTTTAGTGGATTTAAAACGCCACAAAATCAACCACAAAACGACACAAAGTCGATGAACTGGCTACTTAAAAACCAAAATAGCGGCGTCAATATCATCTACGAAAAATACCTTGATCGCACAAACAAGCTAATGCTTCTAAGCTACGAAAATAGACGCTATTTAGTGATAGTTGGCAGCTCAAACGTCATGCTTGATAGCTTTGGCGAAGAGAAGATCCAAAATGAGCAGGACTTTGCGGTATTTTTTGAAGAAAATAAGAAAAAACTTGGCTCATTTTTACAAGAGCGTCAAAATAGCCTAAATAACTACAAAGATAAAATGAGCGGGGAATTTTAGTCCCACTTCGCTACTAAATTTAAAAATTTAGAAGAGCATTTTCGCAAATTTTAAAATTTGCAATAAATTCTCTCATATAAGATTCATGCAGCGCGAAGCACCATTGCATACATTTCTAACGTTGTCGGGCTTTACTTCGACTTCGTCTCGTAACTGCAAGCAGACAATGGATTGTTAAGGAGAGAGAGGGAACTTCTTTGCTTCGCTAGCTCGTAACTGCAAGCAGACCGTAATTTAAGCCTCTTCCCCATTAACAAATTAACAAAAAACTTAATCTACAAAGCAAATTCGTAAATTTTAAAACTTCATTCACTCGCAAGAATTGACTATTAAAATTTGGCTTCGCTTACCGCTTAGCTCAAATTTTAGAGCCGAAATTACTCGTTCATGAAATTTTAAAATTTGTTTAACACACTAAAAACATGGCTCTTTGGCACTATTGCATGCTTTGAACGTGTGCTGAAGGATAAAAAGAGTGGGTAAGGTGTACGGACTTCGTATCTGACTTGCATTGCAAACCTACAAAGCAAAATAGAAGCCTTTACCCACCCCCTATTTTTAGAAAATAAATTTATAAATTTGACCGCTAAGTTTTTGATCTACACAAACGAAATGGCAAAAATTTCAGGTTTTGCGATCTTTTTTATCTCTTCTTTTGCCATAGCAAATTCTTTTGCGCCCTCTATTTTTAGTGTGTGACCGCTAAACTCAAAGCTTAAATTTAGCTCCTCACAGGTTATATCAAGTGCCTTGGCTAGCGCAAGGATGAAGCTTAGCCACCTTACGCACTCACCCTTTGGCAATAAATTTTTATACTTTTCAAACTCATAAATATTTTTCTTGCCATTTGTGCCGATGACTGCGGCTATTAGTGCCTTTTGCTCGTGTGAGAAGCCGTAGTTTAGGGCATTTAGTATGATATAAGCCGAGTTTTTGTGATCGCCGTAAAAGCCTATCTCTTGACCGACGTTGTGAAGCTTTGCAGCAATTAGCAGCGTCTCAAGATAGCTCTCATTTAGCCCATGAAGCTTTTTAAGTGCCACAAAAATATCCTTTGCGTATCTTGCCACGGCTTTGTTGCAAGAGAGGATGAAGCGGTCTTGTAGGCTTTTGACGCTTGGGTTAAAATTTTCTGGAAATTTAAGACTTGGACGCAAAAAGTCTTTTAAAAAGACGCCCTCTCTTACGCCAACGCCACTTGTGGTGACGTTTTTGGCATTTAGCGCCTTGGCAAGGGCTAAAAATATATGTGCGCCCTCTCTAATAGTGTCATATCTATCCTTTTTTATAGGGAATTTATTTAGTTCAAGCACGCTAACGTTTGCGATGCTCTCGATGTAGGCTTGCTCGTCGCTAAGCTTGTAGCAAAAGCCATGTAGTGATGAGAGCGGATATAAATTTTTGCTCATTATGGCCGATGAGATCGCTCTTAAAGAGCCGCCGATGGCTATTAAATTTGGACACTTAAATCGCTCATCTATCTGCGCTGTGATCTGCGATAGAAATTTTGGTAGTTTGTTTAAATTTTTCTTATCAAAAAATAGCTCTTTTAGCCTCACTGTGCCTATATCAAGCGATAGGACATCGACTATCTTGCCGTTGTTTATCCTAGCAAGTTCGGTCGAGCCTCCGCCGATGTCGATAGTGACGCACTCGGCTAGATTGTGAAGCAAATTTTTAGCCGCTATCGCTCCAAAAGTAGCCTCTTCTTTGCCGTCAATGACTTTTAAATTTATGCCAAGTTTTTTTCTTAAAAGAGAGATCAAAACGCCTGAGTTTGGAGCATCTCTAAGCGCTGAAGTGCCGACACATAGGACTTTAGAGCATTTGTAGCTTTTTATGATGTTGTCAAATTCGCCAAAAGCTTTGATCGCTTTTTGCATTGAAGCTTCTGAAATTTCGTTGTTTGAGCCGTATCCACCTTCGCCCAGTCGCACTTTGGTTTTATATTCAGCTAGTATAAAAAATGCTAAGCGTGACGTGCGCTCAAATATCGCCATACGCATAGAATTTGAGCCAAGATCGATCACTGCGGTTCTCTTTGCCATTTTTTATCCTTTTAAATTTAAAACGAGGCTTGCAACTGCTCCGTTTGTGTTCTCTCTATTTTTGATAGATATCTCAGCGCCAAGTGCCTGTGCTGCGCCCTTTGCGAGAAATAGTCCAAGTCCAGCACCGCCTTTATCGCCGTATCTTTTAAATGGAGCAAACAAGTCCTTGCTCTCGTCTATGCCCACACCCTCGTCGGCAACCTCGATGATAAATTTGCTCTTTTCAAGCTTTGAGCTAATCGTAATCGTGCTATTTTTTGGAGAAAATTTGATAGCATTTTGGACGAAATTTTGCACTATGTGAGTTAGTAGGCTGGTTTGGATGTTTAGATTAAAAATTTCAGGTTTTAGATCGAGTGCGAGATTTTTTTCTTCACCTTTTGCGAGCACCTCGTAGTTTTTGCCTAGTTTTTTCAAAAATGCGATCACGTCGGTATTTACTGGCTCTTCAAACTGCGCGCCCTCTTGACGACCTATCTCAAGGACCGAGCCTATCATAGCGTTCATGCCGTTGATCGCTTCGTTGTTTGATTTTAGCGCTTCTATGTATTTTTCGCTATCTCTTGGTTTTAAAAGCGTAACTTCATTTTTGGTTTTCATGACAGCAAGTGGAGTTTTTAGCTCGTGTGCAACGCCTACAAAGAGCTCTTTTTGGTATAAGACAAAAGTTTGTATGCGAGAAATTAGCCTATTTATGCTATTACCAAGTGGCAAAAACTCATCTGGCAAGCTTTTGATATCGATCTCTTTTAGAAATTTCTCATCTAAATTTGTAAGCTTGTGACTTAAAATTTTTATAGGTATTAAAAGCATTCTTGATAAAAATAGTGCGTAAAATAGCACCAAAAGTATCGCTGTGACGTTTACGATTATAATATCTATAAAAATTTCTTCGACTATTTGGCTTTGAAGTGAGGTCTCTTTTTCTAGGACTAAGTAGCTACTGTCATCTAGCCTTGTTGTTAGAGTGGTTATACTCTTATCTTTTATCTTTTGCATCACAAGGTAGGGCTTTTCGCCTTTAAGCTCGCCCGCTTTTACGGTGGCTAGAGTTTTGTTTGGGATTTCTATAGTAAAAGTTTTTAGATTGTTAGGATTGAAATTTTGTGGATTGTTTTTGTAGTCTGCTGCTTGCTGATTTAGTTCATTAACTACGCTTTGAAAAACGGTGACTCTTATGTAGTGATAGAGCATCACCGAAACAACGGCAATTAGCATCATCGCACCAGATGCTAATTGCAGTATAAATCTATTTCTTAAGCTTTTTTGGGAAAGCAAAATCTATATCCGCGTCTTCTGACAGTTTCTATTGTCGAAATATTTAGCGGTTTGTCCATTTTTTGGCGGATTTGATTGATAGCAACCTCGATAACGTTTGGAGTTACGAGCTCTGGCTCTTCCCAGATAGCGTCAAGTAGTTGCTCTTTAGATACGATCTGATCTGAGTGTCTTGCAAGGTGAGTAAGCACCTCAAATGGCTTGCCTTTTAGCTCGATGTCGCGGCCAAGATATGTGATCTTCTCTTCGTCAGGATTGATGATAAGCTCGTCTATCTTGATGATATTTGTACCGCCAAAGCGTAGTCTAGCCTCTAATCTAGCTACTAAAATGTCAAAATCAAATGGTTTTTTGATGTAGTCATCAGCGCCAGCTCTAAGTGCTTTTATCTCGCTCTCTTTGTCGTCTTTTGCAGAAAGAACTACAACTGAAGTGCGTGGAGATTTATGTTTTATGATGTTTATAAGATCAACGCCGTCACCATCTTGAAGCATCCAGTCAGTCAAAACTAAGTCGTAGTTTCTGATGCCGATGTAGTACTCAGCGTCTTTGAAATTTTCAGAGCTATCTGTCTGATAACCAAACTCTTGCAACCCCTCAGCAATAGTCTTATTTAGCGTTACTTCGTCTTCTACTATTAAAATACGCATTTCTTTTCCTTAAACTAAAATTTATGGTCGATTGTATCATAAATTAAGAAATATTTCAAGATACTTTAATAAATTTTTAAAAAACAGTGCTGATTTTTGCACCGACGATTGCATTTGGTAAAATCTCGGTTTTTAAAATCTCCATATCCAAGCTTGTAAGTGAGCTAAACCTCTCTTTTAGCGCTTTGCAGGTTGCTTCTAGTGACTCTTCTACGCTTTGAAATTTCATCTCATTGTAAAATTCTTTTATAAAATCAGCCACCAAAACATAATCAATCAAGCTAGTTGAGCGAAATTCTAAGCTTACTTTTACCTCTTGCTTTGCAACTCTCTCAAAGTCAAACATCCCTATAATGGTTTGAAATTTATAATCTTTAATGATAGTTGTTATTTCACTCTTCATAGGACTTTTTGCTCCTTGCCTGAAAGCAGGCGAACGATATTTGGTATGTGTTTATAAACTACCAAAAATGCGATGATAAGGATCGGCGCGTGAGTGTAAATTTCATCAAGCTCTGGGTGGATGATAAAGCTTGATGCGATGAGAGCTATCAGCGCGCATAGAGAGGCTAGAGAGCTTATCTTTAAAAATTTACCGACCAAAAACCAAACGACAAGAGCGATTATTATCTCAACTGGCAAGAAAAATGCGAGCACGCCAGCTCCAGTTGCCACGCCTTTGCCACCTTGAAAGCCTAAAAATATAGAAAAACAATGCCCCGCAACGCTTAAAACTGCCATCGTCCAAAGCACGCTTTGGCTAGCTCCAAGCAAAGAGGCTATGATGAGTGGCAAAACACCCTTTAAAACGTCACAAACTACTGTTAAAATGGCTAGTTTTTTGGCTAGTTTTGGGTTTGTTTGCTTTAAAACCCTTAAAACATTTGTCGCGCCTATGCTTTTGCTGCCCTCTTTTTTTATATCAACATGGCCAAAAATTTTTGCTAATATGAGCCCTGATGGGATGCTACCAAGCAGGTAGCTAACGGCATAAAGTATTAAATTTTGCATATTTTACCTTTTAAATTTAAAGAGAAATGATATTAAAAAAATACTAATTTTTTTATAAATCATCTCCACAAAAGCACGATTTTTTCGTCGTAGATGTCGCTTTTCTTTGGCGAAATTTGCGTTTCGTTTATCGTGATGTTTTTAACATCATTTGCCTCTTTTAGCGCGTCACACTCTTGTGCAAATTTCTCCTCAAGCTCGCTTATGGCTAAGTTTATATCATTTACGCTTTGCTCGCTAAGTTTGACGTCGCTTCGCTCTTTTAAGACCTTGTTTGCGCTTCTTGCGCTTGAGGCGATCTTACCCGCGTTTTGGCGAGATAAGAGCTTGTTGCCAAATATCGCTCCAAATATGCTTGCGCCTATATTTATAGCCGCATCAAGGCCGCTTGTAGTCATCTCTTTTTGCTCTTTATCAAGCTTTGCAAGGGCTTTATTTAGCTTGTCTTGCAAGCTCTTTTGCTCTTTTTCAAATTTAGCCGTGAGTTTTGCGGTTTGCTCCTCTAAAATTTCGTTGCACTTATCTTGAAGCCTTATGAAAAACTCCTCTTTTGACTCGTTTTCTTTTGAGTAAATTCCCATCGCCTCAAAGGTGTTAAATTTGAAATTTCTATACAAAAACTCTTTAAAATCTTTCTCTAAAGCGTCAAAATTTTTAGCGCTCGTTATGAAATTTGGCACAGCAGCAAAGCTTGCGCCGCTTGGTTCATTTTCGCTTGCATCAACGTGTATGCCTTCGCTAGCCTCACTCCAGTTTGGCTCTTTGTCATTTTCACTAAGCTCGTAAAGATAGCTCACCTCACAAACGCTGTCTATCCTTTTTTTGGCGTCATAAATTCTAACCTTTGCGCTTGCTAGCAAATTTGGTGTGAGGCTTTTTGAGTTAGCATAAAGCTGTGTGATCGCACTTGAGATGATAGGTTTTGCGCTAAATTTCATCTCGCTTTTATCTACGCCTTGGCTACTTAAATTCTCTTTTTTATCTTTCATCAAATTTGAAATTTGCTCGCGGCTAAGCGGGCCTTTTAGATAGCTAAGCGCCCAGCGCGTGGAGATGACGTTTAAGCCGTCCTCGTTTATATTTTTGAGTAAGAAATTTCTCTTGGCTAAATTTGATATGAGATTTTCAAGTGAGGCTTTGTCTAAGCTTGAGCCTGCGATGCCGCTTAGTCCGTCGATCACGCGGGCTTTGTCCTGCGCAGTTTGGAGGCGGCCGATGAACCAAGTGCCGATATTGCTAAGGCCTTTGTAGTCAAGATCGACTGGGTTTTGCGTGCTTAAGACGCAGCCAAGACCAAATGCACGGGCTTGTTTTAAGAGCGTGAGCATAGGCGTTTTTGACGGCGGATTTGCGTTTGGCGGAAAAAAGCCAAAAATTTCATCCATATATAGGATCGCTCTAAGTGAGCTAGTGCCCTCTGTGCCACGCATCCATGCGATGATCTCGTTTAGTAAAAGGGTGACAAAAAACATCCTCTCAGAATCATTTAGATGTGAGATGGTAAAGATATTGCATTTTGCTTTGCCGTTTTCGTCAAAAAGCATCTTTGAAATTTCAAGTCTAACGCCCTGCGTCCAGCCCTTAAAGCTTGGGCTTGCGATGAGCGCGTTTATCTTCATGGCAAGCTTTAGACGCTCACTGCTTGGATAGAAGGTATCCACGTCAAAAACGCCTATCTTTTTAAACGGCGGATTTGCTATGAAATTTATAAGCTCTTCGATGCTGACGTCTTTTTGTTCTTTAAATTTGCTCTCAAATATAGTGGAGATAAGCAGCTGCTCTTTTGAGCTCATATCCTCTGAACTCATGCCAATAAGCGATAGCACCGATGCTGCTAGTGAGTTTATATAGTTGCTAAAAATTTCTTCGTCACTAATATTTGGGCATGTAAAGTCGCTAAGTAGCGCCACACCTATGCCAGCTGAGCTTTTTGGCGTGTAGATATTAAAGCTAGCGCTATCTTTTAAAATTTTTACTCGCTCAAGGTCTTGAAAGCTCGACTCTATGCCGTTTCTCCAAAGCTCGGCCTGAGCGGCGGCAAATTCCTCTACGCTTTGACCTTTGTTGGCCGCTTCTGCTTCATCGACGTATGGTAAAAAATCCTCCGCTCTCATCTGCGGAAAGGTGAGGGCTAAATTTGTGATATCGCCCTTTGGATCGATGATGATAGAGGGGATGTTGTCTATGCAGGCCTCTTCTAATAGTGTGATACCAAGGCCTGTTTTGCCACTACCTGTCATACCGATAATGGCTGCGTGGGTGGTTAGGTCCTTGTTTTTGTAAAAAAATGGCTCTTTATCTTTTAGTCCGATGTAAAAAAGCTTTAAATTTTCTTGTATGGTTTTCACTAATTGCCTTATTCGTATAAATTTATGCGTGAGCGAAGCTCGTCAAGTGTCTCTTTGACGCGCTTTTGCGTGAAGTCTTTTATCGTTTTGTCATCATCAACTAGCTGCATGCAGTATCTGATGTAGCCCTTGTAGGCTAGCTCTGTGACAAGTTTTAGCTTTAAAGAGACGTTTTTTACTTCATCTGGTGAGAGCATGATGTCAAAATTTGCCTCTAACTCTTCGCCGTCTTTAAAATTTGTAGCTTGCGAGCTTAATATGCTCATGCCGCCCTCTGAGATGTCATAAAGGCTGCCTTCAAGCTCGCCTTGCTCTCCTTTTAGAGAAATTTTGGTAAAGCGGTTTGGCAAGACGCGCTGGAATTTTCTCTTGTTTGCATGCATGGTCGCTGTGCGCGAGAAATTTGAAAGAGTGACGCTTTTATCGGCGATATTATAGTCGATGATGTCGGCGCGAAGTTGCTTTGAGAAGAAGCTGTTTGGCAGGATAAAGCCCTTGCCATCTTGCTTCATGGCTAAAATTTGCATCATATCTACGCGAAAAACGACGCTATCTTCTTTAACTTCTAAAATTTCGGCTTCGTATTTTATATTTAGTCCGTCGTATAAATTTAAAAACTCAGGGCGGACCTTGGCATTTTTCATGCGTGTAAATGTGTTGATCGGATCTTCGTAAAAAAATGAGCCAGTATCGATCATCGTTTTTACTGTGGCTTCTTGGTGATCCTGCGTGTTATATAAAATTTCTTTCATCCTTGAGACGGCATTTACAAAATAGCCCACATATACTGCATTGTCGCAGGCATGACTAAAATTTAGCGTCAAATTTAAGAGCAAGAAATTTACTAGCTCATCTTTTGCATTTAGTTTTGGTATTAGGCTGTTTAAGTCGTCGCGAATTTGTGTGGCATTTGGCTTTTGGATGAGTAGTGCGTCAAAGATACTCTCAAGGCAAATTTTCATCTGCTCGTGTGGCACTACAAGGGTTAGTTGTCTGCAAAATTTGATGCCCTCATCTATAAATTTAGCTCTTAAACCAAGTATGCAATCCTCGCAATTTTCGACAAGTTCTTGCCTGCCCTTAAACTCCATGGGGTCTCCAAAAAAGGTTATTTATTAAAACATCGCTATCATATATAAAGTTATATTAAAAAAATATTTAAATTTGTGTAGAGAAGAAATTTCTAGGCAAAGCTGCCTAGAAATTTTGAATAATTATAGTTTGCTTTCGTTGTGTGAAAGGTAGTCAGCAACACCTTCAGTGCTTGGTTTCATACCAGCGTCACCTTTGTGCCAGCCAGCTGGGCAAACTTCGCCGTGCTCGTTTGTAAATAGCATAGTATCTACCATTCTAATCATCTCGTCGATGTTTCTGCCAAGTGGTAGGTCGTTTATAACTGCGTGGCGAACTGTGCCATCTTTGTCTAGTAAGAATGATCCGCGAAGTGCTACGCCAGCGTCTTCTAGAAGTACGTCAAAGCCGCGAGCGATTGATTTTGTCATGTCAGCTACGATCGGGAATCGAACTTTACCGATACCGCCTTTATTTACTGGAGTCTCTTTCCATGCAAAGTGTGAGAACTGGTTGTCGCAAGAAACCGCGATAACTTCGATACCGCGTGACTTGAACTCGTCATATCTTTTATCAAATGCGATGATCTCGCTTGGGCAAACGAATGTAAAGTCCATTGGGTAGAAGAAGACAACAGCGCCTTTTTCGCCGATATTTTTGTAAAGGTTGAAATCATTTACAATTTGATTGTTTCCTAAAACTGCTGCAGCTGTAAAGTCAGGTGCTTTTTTTGTTACTAACATATTTTCTCCTTAATAATAAATTTTATTGATTGCGAAATTATATCCATAAAAATTTAAATTCTAATTAAATAGATCTGAAAATTTAAAACAGTGTAATTTTAATATGCATTTGAAAATGAATGGAAATTTTTAAAAATTTATAGAAGATGTTGTAGAAAATTTATTAAATTTAGAGTTTTGAGTGAAGAAATGACTAATTACAGATCGCTAAAATTTCTACCGCCAAATTTTAGTATCGCCGAACCCCAAGTAAAGCCACCGCCAAATGCATCAAGAAGCAAAACTGAACCATTTTTGATGCGTCCATCCTCGTAAGCATCATTTATCGCCATTGGAATCGAAGCAGAGCTTGTGTTGCCATATTTTGCAACTGTCAAAACACACTGTTCGTCAGTGAAATTTAGCCTATTTTTTACGGCGTCTATTATCCTGATATTTGCTTGATGAGGTATGAAAAAGTCGATATCTTCACTTTGCATTTTGTTTGCGTGTAAAATTTCTATCACACTTTTGCTAAGCGTTTGAACCGCTATCTTAAAGACCTCATTTCCACTCATGTGGATGAAATTTAGCCTATTTTTTAGCGTCTCTTCGCTAGCTGGAAATGCACTGCCACATCCTGGAGTTATCAAAAGCTCAGCCTGTCTGCCGTCACTTGCAGTGTGGATGTCAATGATCTCGTTTTCTTCACTTGCACTTACCACAGCAGCGCCAGCTCCGTCACCAAAAAGTATGCATGTGCTTCTATCTGTATAATCAACTATCGAGCTTAGTTTTTCAGCTCCTATGATCAAAACGTTTTTTTTAGCACCGCTTACGATAAGAGAATTTGCAAGCTCTAAAAGATATATAAATCCTGTGCAAGCCGCACTTATATCAAAAGCTGTAATGCCAAAATTTAAGCCTAAATTTGAAGCTATCTTGCAAGCAGTTGAAGGCATGCAAAGATGATCCGGAGATATCGTAGCGCAGATTACCGCATCGATTTGTGATTTTTCAAGACCTGAGCGTTTTATAGCTAGCTCGGCAGCTTTTGTGCCAAGGTCGCTTGTTATCTCGGTTGTTGCGATGTGCCTTTGCTCTATACCAGTTCGCTTCACTATCCACTCATCGCTCGTATCGACCATTTTTTCAAAATCAAAATTTGTTAAAATTTTTTCTGGAACATATGACGCAATGGAGATCAATGAAGCTTTTGGCATATTTTACCTTGCAAAGTGTGAAAGTTCTTCTTCTATAACTTTATTTATATTCGAGTTAGCAAATTTAATTGCTTGAAAGATTGCATTTTTTATAGCTTTTGAGTTGCTTTTGCCGTGGCTTATGATGACGCAGCCATTTACGCCAAGAAGCGGAGCACCGCCATACTCATCGTAGCTGACCTGTTTTTTTAGAGTTTTAAAGACTTTTCTCATGAGCACTGATCCAGCCATAGCAAGGGGCGATTTTTTGACTTGCTTTTTAATGATCTTGCCTATGGCATCAGCGACACCTTCGCTCGTTTTTAGTAGAATATTTCCCATAAAACCGTCGCAAACCATGACATCAATGCTGCCATCAAAAATTTGATTGCCCTCTGCATTGCCAACGAAGCTATCAAGTCTAGAAACTAGTTTAAAAGCCTCTTTGCTGACTTCATTGCCTTTGCTTTCCTCTTCGCCGTTTGACAAAAGACCCACTTTTGGCTCTTTTCTGCCTAGAATTTCTTTTGCATAGGCTTCGCCCATTATGGCAAACTGAAAAAGGTGCTCGCTTCTGCAATCAACATTTGCACCAACGTCCAAAACCAAAGTAGCTGTCTCTTTTGAATTAGGCATAAGTGTAGCGATTGCTGGACGAGATACATTTTTTAATCTACCAACTCTTAACGTAGCTAAACTCATAGTAGCACCGCTGTGACCAGCAGAAACGACAGCATCGACATTTTTGTCTTTTAAAAGCTCAACAGCTTTGTAGATCGTGCTATCTTTTCTTTTTAGTGCGTCTGTCGCTCCGTCTGACATCGAGATGACTTCGGTAGCTTCTATAAATTCTATATTTTTTAAATAGGGTTGTGGGATGAGTGGTTTTATGGCATTGCTATCGCCAACTAATACAGCTTTAAATTCTGCCTCTTTTAGTGCTTCGATAACGCCAGATATTATAGGCTCTGCACCAAAATCACCACCCATAGCATCAATAGCAATGCGAATCATATTTTAGTATTCACCTGTTGTTTTGTTTATGCGGTGAGGCATTTTCCAAGAACCATCTTTGTCTTTTACAGGCACTGGAAGTGTAACTTTGTAATGTGTTCTACGTTTTGCTGCACGAGAATGACTCACTCTTCGCTTTGGTACTGCCATTTTACTCTCCTTTATAAATTTTTACATTTTTCACAATAAAAATAATCGCTCTTAAAAGCTTCTAGCTCACTTTCAAAAACTTCTTTTAAATCAATATTGCCATCAAAAAATTCAACCGTATCGCTAAGCTCATTTTCTCTGTCTTTATAGACACCATCACTTAAATTTAGCTCTACGTCTTGATCGATAGGTAGCATAAATTCATCACCACATCGATCGCAAATATATTTTATCTCACCCTTTATAGTGCCTTGGCATTTTACCAAAAAAGGGTCTTTTCTTTTTAAAATTCCACTAAAAACTAGATCATTGTTTCTTACTAGCTCAAAGTTTATCTCTTTGTTTGCTATTTTAGAAAATGGAATAATCAAATTTTAGTCCAAAATTAGCAAATTTCTCTTGAAGCAAAGAAGAAATTTATCTCATTTACAGCATTTTCTAGGCTGTCGCTTCCGTGAACTGCGTTTGCGTCAATGCTATCAGCAAAATCAGCTCTAATAGTGCCAGGTGCTGCTTCTTTTGGGTTAGTTGCACCCATTAGCTCGCGGTTTTTAGCAACTGCATTTTCGCCCTCTAAAACCATAACTACAACTGGTCCGCTTACCATAAATTCAACTAGATCGTTGAAGAAAGGTCTATCTTTATGAACTGCATAAAATGCTTTTGCATCGCATTTGCTAAGTTTGATTTTCTTTGCAGCTGCGATTCTTAAGCCATTGCTTTCAAATCTATCTATAATCTTTCCAACAACATTTTTCTTAACAGCGTCAGGCTTAATAATAGAAAGTGTTCTTTGCATAAATTTTCCTTAAAATTTAGGTTATTTAAATGAAGTTGGCAATTATATCAAATAAAGCTTAAAAATAAAATAGGCTCAAATTTGAGCCTAAAATTTGTAAATTTATTGGATAACTGGAGTGCTGCCAGTGCGAGCGTCAGCACCGATTTGATCACGTGAAGGTTGTCCTGCTACTACGGCATCCCAAACGATGCAACCATCAGTTGGACAGGCAGATGCACAGGCTGGCTCGTCGTTGTAGCCTACGCACTCAACGCATTTGTTTGAATAAACATAGTATGTATCTGCTCCAGTTGGGTTGTCGCTATCATCAACAATAGCTGAAACTGGGCACTCATCGATGCATGAACCACAGCTTATGCATATATCGGTTATTTTTACAGACATTTTTTCTCCTTAAATAAAATTTTGGCGTAGAATATCAAAAAAAACTGAAAATGATATAAATATACTCTTAAATTTTCATAGCACGCTTAATTTCTCTAAACTACTTTATAAAGTTTTTATCACTTTTAGACTAAATTTACAGATTAAAATTTTAAAAAGGTCGTATAAATTTAATGAATGATACTATAAAAATAACTGGCGCGCGCGAGCACAATCTTAAAAATTTAAACCTTGAAATTCCTAAAAACAAACTAGTAGTTTTTACTGGTCTTAGCGGCAGTGGTAAGAGCACGCTAGCCTTTGACACGCTCTATGCTGAGGGGCAGCGCAGGTATATGGAGAGCCTTAGTAGCTACGCTAGGCAGTTTTTAGACCGTGTGGGCAAGCCTGATGTCGATAAGATCGAGGGTTTAACGCCTGCAATTGCCATCGATCAAAAGACAACTTCAAAAAATCCTCGCTCAACGGTTGGCACAATCACTGAAATTTATGATTATCTAAGGCTTTTATACGCAAGGGTTGGCGTGCAGCACTGCCATAAATGCGGCAAACCTATCTCAAAAATGAGTGCGAGCGACATCATAAATGAAATTTCAAAGCTCCCACTTGGCGCAAAAGTGATCATCTATGCGCCGCTAGTTCGTGAGAAAAAGGGAACATGGGCGGATCTGATCGAAAATTTACGTCAAAAAGGCTTTGTTAGAGCACATATAGATGGCGTGGTGGTGAGGCTTGATGAGGAGATCGAGCTTGCAAAAACGAAAAAACACACGATAAAGGTCATCGTTGATAGGATCGCCATCGACGAGCAAAATCACGAGCGCCTTGCAAGTGACGTGGAAAAGGCGCTAAATGAGAGCTTTGGCGAGGTCGAGATAGAGATCGCAAATGCTGACGAGCTTGGCTTAAAAGAGAGTTTTATACATTACAGCGAGCACATGGCTTGTTTTGACTGTAAAATTTCATTTACGCCGCTTGAGCCACTAAGCTTTAGCTTCAACTCACCAAAGGGCGCTTGCGAACATTGTGACGGACTTGGCATAAGATATAGCCTAGATATGAGCAAGATCATTGATGAGGAAAAGTCGATAGAAAACGGCGCTATCAAGCTACTTTACGGCTATAACATGAGCTATTACTATAAATTTTTACTTGCGTTTTGTGAGCAAAATGAGATCGACATTAAAAAGCCATATTATGAGCTTAGCGAAGATGAAAAAAGGCTCGTTTTATATGGCAACGTCAAGGATGTTGAGTTCTTTTGGAAGCGAAATAAACTGCTTAGAAAATTTGACGGAGTAGTTAAAATTTCACACGGGCTTTTGAAGGATTATAAAGACTTTGACGAGTATATGAGCGAGAAAATTTGTGACGCTTGTAATGGCCACAGACTAAAGCCTCAAAGCTTAGCGGTCAAAGTCGCTGGCCTTGGGCTTGGTGAAATTTTAGATATGAGCATAGAAAACTGCACCGCTTTCTTCTCAAATGAGAAAAATTTTGCCTATCTTAGCGACTATGACAAAGCAATCGCAAAGCCTATCTTAAAAGAGATCAACGAGAGGCTTTTCTTCTTGTACGATGTGGGACTTGGCTACTTGTCGCTTGGGCGTGATGCTAGGACGATCAGCGGTGGCGAGGCACAGCGCATCAGGATTGCGAGCCAGATAGGAAGTGGGCTCAGTGGCGTCATGTATGTGCTTGATGAGCCAAGTATCGGCCTTCACGAGCGAGATACGTTAAAACTCATAAAAACACTTAGAAATTTGCAAGCTAAAGGCAACTCCGTGATCGTCGTCGAGCATGATAAAAAGACGATAGAGGAGGCTGACTATATCGTAGATATCGGCCCTGGAGCTGGTAAATTTGGCGGCAGCGTGGTCTTTGCAGGCACGGCAAAAGAGCTTTTAAGCTCAGACACTCAGACTGCACAATACATAAATGGCAAGAAAAAGATCGACTATCAAAAAAATAGAAAAACTGAGAAGTGGCTTGAAATTTCAAATGTAAATATCAACAATATCTCAAATTTAACCGCTAAATTTCCACTTAGAAACCTTGTGGGTATCACCGGAGTTTCAGGATCTGGCAAGAGCTCTCTAGTGCTTCAGACCTTGCTCCCAGAGGCGCAGGAGCAGCTAAATAGAGCTAAAAAAGTGAAAAAGATAGCTGGGGTAAATTTAAGCGGTCTTGAGAATTTAGACAAGGTCATATACCTCGATCAAAGCCCGATAGGCCGCACCCCACGCTCAAATCCAGCGACATACACCGGCGTGATGGATGAGATAAGAAATTTGTTTGCGCAGACTAAAGAGGCCAAGCTTAGAGGCTATAAAATAGGGCGCTTTAGCTTCAATGTCAAAGGCGGACGCTGCGAGAAGTGCCAAGGTGAGGGCGAGATCACTATCGAGATGCACTTTTTACCTGATATTAATGTGGTTTGTGACGTTTGTAATGGCGCTAGATATAACGCTCAGACCTTGGAAATTTTATACAAAGGCAAAAATATCGCCGAGGTGCTAAATATGAGCATAGATGAGGCGGTTGAGTTCTTTAAGGCTGTGCCAAAGATCGCTTCAAAGCTCACCACACTGCAAGACGTGGGGCTTGGCTACATCACACTTGGGCAAAATGCAGTCACACTTAGTGGCGGCGAGGCGCAGCGCGTGAAGCTAGCAAAAGAGCTTAGTAGAAGCGACACTGGAAATACGCTTTATATCCTTGATGAGCCAACGACAGGACTTCATTTTGCCGATGTTGATAGGCTAGTAAAAGTGCTAAATCACCTAGTTGATCTTGGAAATTCTGTCTTTGTGATCGAGCATAATATGGATGTCATCAAAAACTGCGACTATATCGTAGATATGGGGCCAGAAGGCGGCGCAAAAGGCGGTAAAGTAATAGCTTGTGGCAGCGTCAAAGAGGTAGCTAAAAACTACAAAAGAACTGGCAGCTACACAGGGGAATTTCTAGCGCAAGAGCTTGAAGAGATGAAGAAAAAGTAATATAAAAACAACCGTTTTTTAAACGGTTGGGATTTAAAAAGTATAAATATTATTTTATATAAATGTTGTCTTTTTGGTCGATAGAGCTTAAGGCCAGTGCCCAAAACAAGAGCATCAAAAGTGCGTTTTCATGGTGAAATGTCGTGTTGACAAGTGAAATTACGTTTTGAAAAACAAGTATCAAAAGCGCTAGAAAAACTATGCTATTTTGCCTGAAATTTTTAATGAATTTTGCAAAAAGCGATAGTTGAAATACTAAATATGCAAGCAGGGCGATGATGCCTTTTTCGGTTAAAAATGTTAAAAAGGTATTATGTGAGTGGCTAACATGAACCTCGTAGTTGCCTGGAAAATACTTTGTTATATCAATAACTTTAAACTCTCCAGATCCTATGCCAAAAAATGGATGCTCTAGCCAAGTATAAAAGGCACTTGCAAAGATAGGATACCTTGTCTCTGAACCTGTTACACCCTTTGTTAGTTGGCTGTAAATTCTTTCATCTTGTGTAATATTTGTCGATATATACGTATAAAAAATAGCTATGGCGCTAAATACAATTATTAAACCAAGAGATTTTTTAATATTAGTTTGCTTGTTTGAAATTTGATAAATTAAAATTACAAAAACAATAACAGGTAAAAGATACATGGTGGCTCTAGAGCCAGCTATCATAATACCAAGCACACAAATTCCAGCTACTGCTATGCTTATGTATTTTTCATATAGTTTTTTAAAATTAGCCATTGACATTAGTGCCACACAAAAAACTAGTAGTATAAAGATAGCACTATGATTTACATGTCCTATTGATTTTAGTTCAAAAAATGCCATTGGATCGTTTGAGGTAAATTTTTTAATACAAGCTGGTATAAAAGCAACAATAAAACCAGCAAATAGTGCATAAAACATAAATTTAAAATTTATTTTTTCTGTTCCAACAGTTCTAGCTACAAAGAAAAATAACATACATCTTAATGGATCAAGCACTCTTGAAGGTGAAATCCCATTTACAAGGCAGCTTATAAAAGTGGCCAAAACAAAGATAAAGAGTGAGGTGTTGATAACATCAAATTTAAATTGCTTTTTTTCTTTAACGCAAATATAAATTCCAACTAAAACAAAAAGTATGAGTGAAATTTGTTTTAAGCCCTCAGTTACTGGCAGTGTAAACAAAACAATAATTAAAAAAAGATTGTAAAGTTTTGACATAATGTCATTTTTCATGCGTATCCTTTGAAATTTAGGTATCTACTCTATCATTGATGAATTAAAATAATATACAAAATTTGAATAACGAAAGCTTTTTGAAATGATACCGATTGTATTATAGACTCGGATAATTTAAATGGTTAGGAAAAATAATGATAAACATACTAGAGCTTGAAAGCTCTTTAGGATTTGGTGGGCAAGAGCATCGCACGCAGCGTGTGATAAATGGGCTAGATAAGAGCAAATTTAAGGTTTTTTATGGGCTAAACCCTGGCTCAAAAAGCCTTGAAAAGCAGATAGAGTGCGAATTTGTCGAGTTTAACCTTAAAAGGCCATTTAATATCCTTGAAATTTTAAAAATTTGCAAATTTGTAAAGCAAAATAATATAAAAATCATCTCAACTCACTCAGGCAAAGACGGCACCATAGGCGCTATCGTGGGCAAAATTTGTGGCGTTAATGTGGTTCGCACTAGGCATTTACAGCTACCTATAACATCGCCCTTGCCATATAACCTAAGCACCAAAGTGGTCGGCGTTTGCAACTCGGTTTGCACTGATCTTATCAAAAGAGGTGTGAAAAAAGAGAAGGTGCTAAAAATCTACACAGGAATCGACACGCAAAAATACACGCCAGAATTTAAGATAAATATGAAAAGAGAATTTGGCCTAAGTGACGACGTGGTTGGCGTTTGCATCGTTGCAGTGCTAAGAGCTGCTAAAAATCACAAGCTCTTAATCGATGCATTTAGCGAGCTAAATTTAAAAAAATCAGCCCTTTTTATCGTGGGCGACGGTCCTCAAAATAAAAATTTACACGAGTATATAAAAGATAAGAAAAATATCTTCATGCTTGGCAACAGAACCGACGTGAGCGACTTTTTAGGCTCGCTTGATATCTGCGTGCTACCCTCAGACATGGAGGCTATCGGTGGGGCGCTACTTGAGGCATCTTCGTGTAAGCTAGCTACCATCGGAAGCGACGTGGGCGGCCTTGGCGAGGCAGTGAGCGACGGAAAGAGTGGATTTTTATTTCAAAATGGTGACAAAGAGGGGCTAAAAAAGGTGCTTGAAAGGCTCATTTTGGATGAAAATTTAAGAAAGCAGATGGGCGAGTTTGGCAGAGAGTACGTAAAAGAGACATTTAGTATCGAAAAAATGATAGAAAACACACAAAATTTATATATGGAACTTGCAAAATGAGCGTAACGGTTTTGATGTATCACCACGTGCTTGAAAAGAGCGGATTTATCGCTAGTAGCGTGGATGAGTTTATATCGCACATGAAATTTCTAGCCGAAAATGGTTATAAAACTCTAAGCGTAAATGAATTTATCGCGTACAAAAAGGGCGAGCTTGAGGTGCCTAAAAAGAGCGTTTGCATAACATTTGATGATGGCTGGATGGATAACTACATATACGCCTATCCTATTGTGAAAGAATTTGGCCTAAAGGCAAATCTTTTCATAGTCACTGGCTGGATAGAAGCGGCGCAAAAGGCACACGAGATGAGGCCTGCTAGCTTTTTAAACGTTGATCACAACGAGTGCAAGAGACTTGCTCCAAGTAGGCCGCAAGATGTGATCTTAAATTTAGAGCAGATCGAGAAGATGAAGGACTGCTTTTATTTTCACTCGCATACGCATGGGCATTTTGATGGATATTTTGGACAGCTTAGCTTGGACGAGGAATTTGGTCTTTGCCGTGAGTTTATGAAGAAAAATTTTGGCTTTGAAGATGAGGCACTTTGCTGGCCAAGAGGCAAATATAATGACGAGTATCTAAATGCCGCTAAAAAGCATGGCTACAAGGCATTTTTCACAACTAAACGCGGCATAAACAAGGCCGATGGTAATTTAGAGGAGATAAAACGAATAGTGACAAAACGTGATGAAAAATGGCTTAAAAAGACTATGTTTATCTATCAAAATGACTTTTTGGGATCTATTTATGCTTTTCTTAGGAGTTAGAACTAAGCACTATTTAAAGCTTCGATTTCTAAAGTCTGAGTAAATTTTGCCAACAAAAGGAGTCGAATAGATAAAAAGCTTCTTTTTAATCCTAAAAATGTAGTCACTCTCGCTCTTTGCGTTGTTTGAGATATCGATACGTCTTATCTTAAATTTATCATCTCCCATGCAAAATCCACCATCTATCACGCTAAAAGCAAAGCCGTAATACTCTTTAACTATTCTTTGCGAAAGCTCGTTAAAATGCCCTTTTGGAAAGCAAAAGCCAAATTCTTTTTTTTCTGGAAATAGCTCTTTTATCTTAGCAAGTGAGCTAGAAAATTCCTCTCTTAGCCTTGTCTCATCGTCACTTCTGCAAGAAAAGTGGCTCGCTGTGTGGCTATCAAATTCAAAAAGCCCGCTCTCTTGCATCTGCCTGATCTCATCTAAATTTAAAAAATACTCCGCATCTTTGTCATAGTTGATCTCTTTGTGCTTTTTAAACGAAAAATCATAATCCTGCCTTTTAAAATCCTTGATCTTATCTGTTATCAAAAAGCAAACGGCTGGGATATTTAGCTCTTTTAAGATAGGAAAAGCAAATTTGTAATTATCAAAATATCCATCATCAAAAGTTAGCAAAATGCTCTTTTTGGAGGCTTTTGACCTGCCAGCAACGATATCTTTAAACTGGCCATAATTTATGAATTTATAGCCCTCGTCAAGTGCCATAAGAAGCGCTTTTTTAAATAGCTCAGGCCTTATGGCAAAGTCGTTTTCATTGTTATTGCAGTGGTGCATCGTTAGCACGCAAACTGGGTAGTTCATTTCTGCTCCAGTAAATTTCTTATAGCCTCTTTTAGCACCTTGTGGCTAAAGTTTTCATCCACAAATTTAAAGGCGTTTTGAGAGTAAATTTTGACTTTTTCAGGATTATTTATCAGTTCTAAAATGCACTCTTTTAGTGAAATTTCATCTAAATTTCTAGCACAAAGCCCACGCTCTTTATCTTTAACCAGCATGTTCATCGGAGCATTATCATAGACCACGACTGGCACCTTTGAGCTCATCGCCTCAAGCAAGACCGTACCAAGCCCCTCAGAGTGCGAGGCAAATACATATATATCAAAGCTTTTTATAATATTTGCCGCGTCATTTCTAAAGCCAGTGAAGATGATCTTATCTTTTTCATCAAACATAGAGGCGATCTGCTCTTTTGTACCATCACTAATGTTGCCAGAAAATACAATAGTCGCATCCTTTGTCTTTAAAATTTCTTTTGCGGCACTTGCAAAGTCAAAGACCCCTTTTTTGCGGTAAAGTGAGGTAAAAGTGCCGATGACTAGCTCATCTTTGGCGATATGAAACTCATCTCTAAAAGTGCTTTTTGTGCTATCAATTTTTTCGACATCAACCGTGCTTGGCATAAAAAAGAGCCTATCTTCGCTAACGCCGATGCATAGGAGATACTCTTTGACGCTACCTGAGATGTATAAAATTTTGTCAAAAAGCTTTTTATGCATAAATTTAGAAACAAACCCCTTTATAGGGAAAAGATTGTGTCTTTCTTTATAAAATTTAACGCCTTTTTTGCGGTAAAAAAGCCCAGCTATGGCGCCGACCCAGCTATCAGTCGAGCCATGTGTGATCACGACATCTATATTATTTGATCTTATCGCTTCGCAAAGTGCTGGCACGCTTTTGTGAAAATTTTTCTTATTCATCTCGTGCGTGATGACCTTAAATCCATCTTTTTTCGCGATGCTTTCGATCTGCGAATTTGGGTTGCAAAAGAGCATCACTTCATGACCCATTTCACGCATAAAGCGCATCTCATTTAGCGTCTTGTTTTGCTCGCCACCCCAGTTAAAAAGCGTCTGCGTGTGGAGGATGTTCATTGCGCTAGCTCCAAATTTGATCTTATTTTCGCCTTTATATGTCCCATTTCATCGCTAAAGTCCATTAAAGTCTTCTCGATGCCGTGCTCTTTTATACCCTCTTTATCGCAAGGCACAAAGTCCCAGTCCTTTTGATAGATAATGTGCTTGCCCATACTTTGGATGCCATTTTGCGCTGTGTAGCCATTTTGCATCAAGCCATTGTCCCAAGGTCCCCATTCAAAAGCATTACTTGGGCCAAAAAAGGCGATCACTGGCACATCGTTTGCTGCGGCTATATGCATGATAGCAGTATCGACGCCGATAAAGAGGCTTGAGCGCTTTGAGAGGGTGATCGTTTGTTTTAGGCTTAGTTTGCCACCCAAATTTATAGGCTCGCTTTTGCAAATTTTTAGCACGCTTGCAAGCTTATTTAGCTCATTTTCTTTGTTGTCACTTGTTAGCACGACTTTTACATTTAGCTCGTTTTCGCAGTAGTCTATGAGCTCTGCCATGCTCTCGTCGTTTGCGCATTTAAACATCCAACGGCTTGTTAGATGCACATGTACAAAGCGTTTTGGTAAATTTAGATACTCCACGCTCTCGTCTGAAAAAACGCTCACTTTTTTGCTAACCGGCTCAAAGCCCAAAGCCCTTAACGCGTTTAAATTTAGATCAACCGTGTGGGAGAAATTTTCGTAGTATTTTGCCTTTACGCTTAAAAGCTTGTTTATCGCCTTATGCTTGCCTAAAAAACCAACTATCTTTTTTATCTTGGCGTACTTTGAGATGATGACGCCGCGGTCTCCAGTGGTCGTTTGCACCGCCATATCGTACTTCTCTTTTTTGATCGCTCTTATAAATTTTAGCTCGGTAATTAGCTTTTTAAAAAAGCCAGAATTTGCACTTTGCCTATCGTAAATGTGGATTTTATTTATGTAAGGATTGCCTTCTATCATCGCTTCTGTGCCTTTATTTAGGGCAAAGTCGATGGTAGCGTCTGGGTAGTAGTGGTGCAAATTTTCAATGAGCGGTGTTGTCAAAAGCACGTCGCCGATGTTTCTAAATTTAATCACAAGTATTTTCATTTTATATATTTCCAAAATGTGTACTGGGCGTAAAGTCTAGCGATAACATAGCCAGAAAAGCCCTCTTTAAAGCCACCTTTTAGCACATAAAGCTTAAAAAATGTCCAAGTTGGGCTTGTAAGCGCCTTTAGCAAATTTCTTTTTGCACCCATGCTTGAGTAACGATTTTGCTTAGCGATAAACTGCTCGACACTCTCATACGCGTAGTGCAAGAAGTAATTTTTAAGCGCGCCAAGCCTTTGTGAGCCGTCATTTAAAATGACCTTTTCATGCACAGCCCTGCCATCAAATTTGGCAAAATTTTTATTAAAAAGCCTCACCGTGTAGTCTGGATATAGCCCCATGTTTTTTATCGCTTTGCCAAAGAAAAAATTTAGCCTAGCAACGTTGTAAGCCATAAATTTAGGCTCTTTTAGCGTGCTAATGATCTCATTTTTAAGCTCGTTTGTTATCACTTCGTCGCTATCAAGCACAAAGACCCACTCATTTTTGGCTAGATCCACGCCCTTTTGCTTTTGCGGTCCAAATCCAAGCCAAGCTTGCTCGTGAAATTTCACATTGCTAAAGCCATCACAAATTTGCCTTGTGCCATCTTTTGAGCCGCTATCAACCACGATGATCTCATCAGCAAATTTAGCGCTCTCTAACACCTCTTTTAGGTACTTTTCGCTATTAAAAGTCAAAATGACAACGCTTAGCATTTGTACTCATTTTCATAAAATCTCTTAAACCTTTGGTGAAACCAAAAGTACTCCTCAGGCCTTGCTCTAACCATCTCTTCGCACGCACTGCACTGCATCTGCGTCGCTTTTTGCACGGCATCTTCTTTGTCAAACGTGCTTATATCTATTGGCTGCTCAAAGCAAATTTCATTTAAATTTTCACCTTTTTGGTAGATAAATGCGTTTATGATAAGGGCATTTGTCTTTTGAGCTAGCACGCTTGCCGCTGGCGTATGAAGCACGTCTTTGCCAAAAAACTGCACCTTTATGCCATCTTTTGGCGCAGTATTTTGATCGACTAAAATTCCTACTATTCGCCTAGCTTTTAGCGCTTTTAAGATATCTTTTGCGCCGCCATCTTTATCGATGAGCTCCACGTCAAACTGCGCTCTGTTTGCTCTTAAAATTTTATCCATGACGCTACTATCAAGCTTTCTGCCAAGCGCTGAAGAAGCTCCAAAGCGAGCCGCGACAGCTAGGCCAAATATCTCCCACTGCCCAAAATGCGCAGTCGTGACGATGATAGGCCTGCCAGATTTTATCGCATCAAGTAAAAAGTGCTCATTTTTAAAAACAACTTGTTTAAGTATCTTTTGCTTTGTCGTGTTTTGATTGAGGATGAAATTTATACCAAGATATTTTGCAAAGTTGTAGTAGCATTTTTTGGCGATCTCTAGCTTCTCTTCTTTGCTCTTTGTCTCGCCAAATGCAAGGTCTAAATTTGTCATCACGACGTGAAATCTCTTTTTTTTAAGCTTCATAAAGGCAAATGCTAAAAATTTAGCAAGCATATTTTGAAGCGAACTTGGCAATATAAATATAAGAAATTTCAAGGTATAAAAGCCAGCTAGATAGAGCCTATCCATTTAGTAGCCTTTTTGCGAAATTTGCAACCGTTTCAGGGTAAATTTCTCTTATGCAAAAGTCGTTTTTATCGATGCTTCTAGCATCTATCTCCTTGCCCATATCAACAACAAGGTTTTTGTCTGTGACATAGGCATTTCGGTGGCTTGGGCGGTTGCCAAAAAGCGTGATAGAAGGCCTGTTTACAGCCCATGCAAGGTGCGTTAGACCGCTATCGTTGCCGATTACTAGATCGCAGCTCGCGATAAAATCTATCATATCCTTTATGCTTAGCTTTTCAAGCAGTTTTGCTTTAGTGCCTGAAATGATCGCCTCAGCCCTTGTTTTTTCGCTCTCACTCCCGTAGCAAAGGTAAATTTCGCATCCCTCAAGCAGTCTGATCACATCTTTAAATTTGTCATAAATTTTGCTCTCTTCGCTTGCAAATGCAGCGATTAGTACGCGTTTTTTGCCGCTTTCATTTTTAAATTTTTTGCAAATTTCAAAGCAGGGCGATTTTTTTAAAATTTCATCTCTGTCAAAGCTAAAATTTAGAGCGTATCCAACGAGGCTTAGGTTTCTAACTATGATATTTTCGTTGTAGTCGATCTTAAATTTATGCCTATAAAGTCTGGCTGCGATCTTTTCTTTGACGCTCTCTCTGCTAAAGCCATAAATTTCTTTGCCAAGTAGTTTTGCGACGACGGCTGATTTGAAAAGTCCTTGCAGGTCGATGATCTTGTCAAATTTACCAAGCGTTTTTATGATCTTGTAGCTCTTTTTAAAGCTCTCTTTAAGCGGCAAAACGACTAGTTCGTCGATTAGGGGATGGTCTTTTAAAAGGCTTGCAAAACGGGCATCAACTAGCCATGTGATGTGAGCATTTGGGCAGTGCTTTTTGATAAACTGAAGCACGATGGCTGCGTGCACGATGTCCCCAAGTGCCGAAAGCTTTACGATGGCTATTTTTAGTTGATTTTTATCTTGCATTGGCTACTTTAAATATAAATTTTTGGTATGATTTTAAAAAAAAATGCTTAAAAAAGGGCTAAAATGGCGAAAAGTTACATCTGCGTCTTTGACTGCGAGACGATACCTGATGCAAATTTGATAAGAAAAATTTACGGCATTGACGGAAGCGACGAAGATGTGAGCGTGCAGGCGATGGCATTGCAAAAAGAGGCCAGTGGGAGTGAGTTTTTGCCTGTGATGTTTCATAGAGTCGTGGCGATCTCTGCGGTGATGGCCGATGAGTACGGCAAATTTTTAAAAGTTAGCACGATGGAGGGCAAGGACGAGCGCGAGATCATCGCTAAATTTTTAAAATTTATAAATGATTATAACCCAAGGCTTGTTAGCTTTAATGGCCGTGGCTTTGACCTGCCAATGCTTATGGTGCGTGCGATGCGCTACAACCTAAACGCAGCGGCATATTACGAGAGCGAGAACAAAGAGCTAAACAAAAACAAATGGGAAAATTATAGGGCAAGGTATTCGCCTAAATTTCACCTTGATCTGCTTGATTTTATAAGCGATTTTGGAAGTGTTAGAGGGCTAAAGCTCGATACGCTTTGTGCTAGCTTAAATTTACCTGGCAAATACGACGTGCACGGCGATCAGGTGCTTGAGCTATACTATGCAGGCGAGCTTGATAAGATAAACGAATACTGCGAAAGTGACGTGCTTAACACATACTGGCTCTTTTTGAAATTTGAGCTTTTGCAGGCAAATATCTTGCAAGATGACTATATAAATCACCTAAACGTGATGAGCGAATTTCTAGCCAAAAACTGCGCTCACAGAGGATACACTGAGGTCTTTTGCTCTGCGATAAGCGACGAGCTAGCAAGAATTTCTGGCAAGTTAGACTACGAGATAAAGGTTCAAAAAGAGAGTGAGAATTACGAGGAATTTGATGATTTTAGTGATTTTGATGGTGTAAAAGATACGCCAGAGCAGCTAAATGAGCGTTTAGCAAAACAAGGGCTTGATGGGCTTTTGAAAAAAGCAAATGAGATCACTCCAGCTAGCAAAAAAGAGAAGAGTTTTTTAGAAGAAAAGCTTCCTGAGATAAATTTAGACGAAGAGTGAGTGCAAATTTATAAGTGTATTTGTGATTATGGCACTATGTCTACGTGTATATCTTTGCCGATTTCCACAAAAAATGTCTGTGCATTTGCACCAGTACCGTTCACGCCTTTATAGACCTGATTTACTGCGTGATCCATTCCGTGTATCGTTGCATTTCCGCTGGTGTCATTTGTAACATTACTATGATTAGAGTAGGTCTTGCTACCACTTGTGGCTGTAACATCTACTTTGTTAAACTCATCGCCAGTAGCTTGACTGTGCTTCCAGTTTAGCATCGTTACTTCTTCATCAGTGGCTTTTGTGAAATTTCCTATAAGTTTTACCACATCATCGTCATCACCTAAAATTTTAAGGACGGTGTTTATACTTTTTGTACCTTGTATCTCTTTTCTTGCTGGACCTGAGCCAACAGTTATAGTTGTTTCTCTTGAGTCTATGATGTCAAGGACGCTTTGTGTATTTAAGGCTATCGAAACAGCTTGATCCTCTGTGCCAAGTTGGATTTTCTCAAAGCTTTTTATATTTTCTTTTAGATGTTCTACCTTGCTAAGGTCAACGTCATCAACAAATATAAGTGTATCTATACCACCTTTTGCATCTATTTTATTGCCATTATAGATAAATACATCATTTAGGTTGCTGCCAGTGATGCCGCTTCCATTTTCGCTATGTTTTAGGTGCATGACTCTGTTAAAATCATCTGGATTATCGCCATATCCCCTTAGTGCTGATCTAAAGCCATCCGCATCTTCATCACTAACATATCCTTTGTCTTTTAGTGCCTTTACATAGCTATCACTAAAAAGATATGTACCACTACCTTGCGAGCCTATTGTTTTAAAATCAGCATCAGTATATATAGGGTTTTGATGTTTTCTTATCTGTATATCTAAATCCACATCTGTTCTTTGATCTATATAGTCGATATTTAGCTTATAAAAGCCTTTTTTTAAAGTTATTACATTAGGGTATCCCAAAACAGTATTGCCCACTCTATTAACTTCTGTTGTAGACCAAAGTGTATTACCAGCGGCATCTTCTGGTTGTCCCCTCCACCATGGCGCATCTATTTTATAGTTTCCAAGCTCCATATGTACATAGTCTTGAAAGCGGTCCGCTCTTACGTGGTACTCGCCATCTTCTTGTATATATATCCATCCACTCATATGCATGACAAGGTCTGTTCCTACCGTCTCGGCTTCTAGTAATGTATAGTTGCCTGTGTGATTTACATTATAGTGCGTACCAGTATGATCAGTATCGTTTGCCTTTGGAGAGTGTCCTACTCTTGCCATATCATTTGTGTTTAGCTCTCCTCTTGATGGTCTAGTCCAGTCAAGCTTGTAGTCCTTACCTCCTATAAAAGAGACTTCGTTAAAAGTAGTAGTTGCGCTAACGCCAGCCCACTCCATCCACTCTTTAAAGTGATGTTTTACGAAAAATAAATTTGCACTATCTGTTGGTAAAAATGGTCCAGGATACATAAATTTGTTTATGAAATCTTTGTTTGTACAATCATAAAACCACATATCAACATCAAGTCCTTTGTTTGCTACCATTGTTACGGTTTGCACTGCTAAGTTGCCTGCGTCATCTAGCCTTTTTACGATGAAATTTTTACTTCCAGTACTTTGAGAGGCATTAAAGCTTCCAGAATAGTTTAAATTTCCATCAAGTGTTAATATTTTTTTCTCAGAAGTTTCTATATCTATAACTTCCACTTCTTTTGATGTTTCATCGTTTAGATTATTTGCAGGAGAAGCCTTTCCGGCAAAATTTATAGCGTAGTTATTAGTTCCATTTTTTATATTATTAAAATCTGACTCAAGCAAAATATCTGGCAATGAATCAAGATCAACTGTGATAGTTAGATTATCATCTCTTTGTTCAACCCCAGACGCATCAACATAAGTAGCATCTATAATATGGTGAGTTCTATCGATTTTTTTGCCTAGTGCTTCAAAGTTGGCTTCGACTGTGTTGTTGTCTATTTTTAGTTTAAAACTATCACTTATGTTCCCATTTTCATCTTTTATCTCTATCAACACATAGCCTTTTAGCTCACCAGTTGTGCTATCTACTATGGTGTCAGGCTTGTTTATACCAAATTTTATATATGGCTGTTCGTCATTTGTAAGAGCGATATTGTAGTTTATTTTTTGGGTAGAAGTTGAGTCAAACTGACTTGTTGTGATAATATGCTCATAATCTTCTTCGTTTAAGTATTTTGAAGCTCTAACTGGAGCGTTGTCGATCTTTGTAACAAGCTTTATATCGTCTATATAATCAAGCACGCCAAAGGCAAATAGCCTGCCACTTGAAGTACCAGAAATGGCACTTCCATCATCTTTTATAAGGGTCGCATCGACTAAAGTCGGACGTTTGCTACTTACCGGTACATCTGGTATAGTGATAGCTCCTTCGTTTATCACTTTGATATCGCTTGGATTTTTCTTGTTTATCATATGTACGCCATCGTCATCTAAGACATAGCTTACGGTTGATTGTTTATTTGTATTTGGATCAAGTATGCTGATCTTTAGCGTATCGCCTGGCTGGGTACCGCTTGGGACATAGACTTTTACATCTGAGCTTGTAACAGCTACTGGTCCAGTGTCATCTATAAGTCCATCTCCGTCCAAATCTTTTACAAATTTTGCCACCGGACTAGCATTAAATTTTATCTCGTTTGTATCGCTCTCGCCTTTGTTGCCAGCCTTATCCATCATGGTCGTCGTTATGCTTGTGGTTTTGCCATGCTCTATTGGCACTGTGATCTTAAAATTACCATCATTTAGTGGCACTTCATTGTGGTCAGGGGCGATTATCTTGCCGTTAGTGTATGTATAAACCTTGTGCGTTTTACTGCCGTCTGGGTTGGTGACATCGATGGCTATCTTATCGCCTTCTTTTATGATACTTGGAATTTTGATGTAGGCATCTGTTTTAGTTGGATCGCCAGTATCGTATCTATTTTCTGAAGTATCAAGCCTTCCATCAGGTTTTCCATCTGATCCTGGCTTATCATCTACAAAGCTTATCTTGGCTGATTTTGGAGGTGGAGTTACTACGACGCTTGGGGTGGTTTGGTTGCTTGTGCCATTTGGTTTTGGCGTGCCATGCTCGTCATTAACCGTTGTGCTTATAGATACACTTGAGCCAGGTGTCACTGGCACGCTTACGCCTGGCACTTCAAATTTACCATTAACTATTGGCACTACTACGCTTGGGTCATTTTTATCATAGACGCTTGTACCATCGTCGCTTACGACAAATTCTTTTGGCGAGCCACCTATGTTTATAGTGACGCTCTCTTTTGGCTTTATGGTGCGAGGTAAATTTATCTCAACCTTTGAAGTGCCGTCTCCTATCTCGTCGCCACTTATCAGCCCATCGCCATTTTTATCAGCTGTTAGCGTCACTTTGACTGTGTCGCTTACGCTGCTGCTTGGCGTAGTGCTTGTGGCTGAGACGTTGCCAAATTTATCGACTACGCCAGTTTCTATGCTGCTTCCTGCTGTTATGTTTGCGATATTTGGCACGCTAAAGCTGACTGCGCCATTTTCATCGGTCGTAAATGTATAGGTGTTGCCGTCCTCGTCAGTGGCTGTGCCATTTTCTTTATCTAGCGTAAATTTCTTCTCAACTGGCGGCTTGCCCGGTTCATTTAGCTTAAACGTGATCTTATCTCCAGTGCTAAGCTCGTCAGGCACTATAAATTTCATGCCGCTAGTTTGCGTGCCGCTGCCATATCCTAGCTCGGTCGCATCTATCACGCCGTCGCCATTTTTATCAAGATCGAGCGTGGCTGTCACTTTTGAGATGGCTGGCGTGTCGTTTAGCTCATAAGTAGTTGGCGGCGCGGTAAATGTCCTGCCACCAGTGGTGTATGAGCTTGTCACGGTTGTTTTGCCATGGTTTAAAATTTCAACCCCAGTGATCTCTGCTTTGCCATTTACGATAGGTATAGGAGGCGCTCCAGTGGGCGTGCCGGTGCTATCAACTGGGATTAGCTCGTTTGTTATCGTATTTACTTTGTAGCTACTAGTTTTGCCACCGCCTTTCATGTTTGTCTTTATTGTAATGATGTCGCCATTTTTAGCAACGTCTGGGATATCGACGCCTATGCTTGTGATGATTTTCTTGCCATCAGGAGTTTTTGGTAGTGAGTTTAGCTGCGCTCCTCCTAAAAAGCCTTTTTTCTCGCCAGTATCGCTTGTGAGGTTAAAATTTAGCACGATGTTTGGCTCTGGTTGTGAGTTTATAGTGCTTTTAGCACTATAAAATGCCCCTTTTATAGTCCCACCAACTGGCCATTTGACCTCGTCATGCCTAGCTTCAAGAGCGCGCAAACCAGTGTAAAAGTCGTAGATATTTGAGTAGTGGCCGCCTAGTTCAAATTTGATGCCGCCACTGCCAGCAGAGGCGAAGTAGTGCGGTGATGAGCCGTGAGAAGATGGCTCTTGATGGGAGATTTGATCATCGTCATTTGCGTGTTCTTTGTGATTTTCAAGGATGTTTGCATTTTTTGGGATGACTAGCTCGCCTTTATGCTCAGCAAAGACATTTATCGTGTGAAATACCGAGCTAAAGCCGACATAAGCCTTTTCGCCGTCATCAAAAACAATGGTAAGGTTAGAGTTTTCACTCGTTTTTATATCATCACCAAGGTAAATTTCATCGCCTTTGTGCAGCACCCTCATAGTGCCGTCCCTGCTTATGGCGATGGCTTCACCCTTGATCTTTTTGATAACGCCGATCCTTATGGCGTCAAAATTTGGCATTTTTTCATCCCTGTAAAAAGTGTGTATTGTAATATCGGAAAATCTCTTAAAATTTATATAGTTTTGTGGCTTTTTGGGATGAGGTTTTTAACTCTTGTAAATTTACTACATCACCTCGACATGTACGTCTTTTTGTATCTCGACGAAAAATGTCTGCCCAGCGTTATTTTCGCCTTTATAGACTTGATTGACCGCGTCGCCACTTGGCTCTACTGTGAGCTTGTTATAATCAGCTCCGATAACACTATGCTTTGTATTTAGCGCGGCTACTTCGCCGCTTGTGGCCTTTACGAAATTTCCAACTAGCTGCACCACATCGTCACTATCGCCTGAAATTTTAAGGATAGTATTTAGGCTCTCTAAGCCATCGGGCCCTTTGGTAGGGTTGGAGTCTATCATGTCGCTTATGTTTTGACCATTTAGCTTTAGCTTTACTGCCTTTGTGCCGTCAAGCTCGATGCGCTCAAAGCTCTCAAGGCGCTTATCTAGCTCACTTATCTTTGTTAGATCCACGTTTTGGGTAAAAACTAGCATGTCTATGCCACCTTTTGCGTCGATATCGTGTGAGTTAAAGATAAATTTGTCATCATCATTACTGCCAACGTCTTTTGTACCTTCAAATTTTAGATCAAATGGCTTATCAAAGTCACTTGCATTGTCGCCAAATCTCACACCATTTGTTTCTTTTGCCTTGTAGAAAGTATCGCTCTCTTTTGTCGCAAGGTGATTTTGAGCAAGAGCCTCCATATAGGAGTTGCTGACTAGTTTTATGTTAGGGTCATTTGAAATAATTCTACTAAAAGTGCTATCTGGATGCACTCTAAACATATAACTATATCTCTCATCGGATACTTCTATATGTACTTTATAAAATCCATAATCATTTGTTAAATTTAGGCTATTTGTACTTTCGCTCTGTATGGCACTGCCTTCATCTATGCCACCATTTCTAGTTGCTGTTGAAAATGGCTGCCATGAAATTTCTCTACCATCAAATTCAAACTTAATACTTTGCCTTTGTTGCTTTGTTTCATAATAAAACTTGTCGATAGCACTACGGTTTTTTATAAATATCCAGCCATCCATGCTGACCATTACTCCATCTGCGGTGATTTTGGACTCGAATAATTTATAGTGACCATTTTTATTAGGTGGTTCAACATTTGGGTCAAAACCTCTATCGATTCTATCTTTGGTGTAATTTACATTTGGGTCTCGTCCTATCCTAGCAAGCTCGATGTCTGATGGAGTGCGGTTACGTACTTTTACATTTAGGTCTTCTGATGAAAAAGGTGGCATGTATTGATTACCAGTTGCATAACGCAAGTCGTTAAATGTGCTTGTCGCACTTACGTGATGGCTTGCGCTCCACTCTTTTAGTATACTTTTGCTTCGCTCCAAATTATAATAATCAAGACCTCGTCCATGGTTTCTAGCTGAGTCATAAAGCCAGATATCTGCGTCTAGTCCTCTATTTGTGACGTTTAGTACATTTATGGTATCTATAAATGGCTCTTCTTTTGGCTCCACAGCGGTGCTACTTTTTTCTACCAGCATGCTAGAAGCACCTGAGACGCTTTTTAGCTTGCTTGGTTGGGCGCTACTTATGTTTGGCTCTAAAGATCTGTGTTGGTTGTAAATTTGATGGATATTTGCGCTATGTCCGCTTGTAGCAAAACTAGCCGCACTCAAAGATATGCCCTCGCTCGCGCCAAAGCCGTTAGAGTGATCGCTTTGCTCCTCAGCTCCTTTTGCTGAAATTTTTAAAATTTCATCTAAATTTATGCTTTGATGAGCGCTTAAATTTACCTGCTTGCCATCTTCTAAAGTGATCTTGGCGTCTAAATTTTTAGTAAAAATTTTCTCACCAGCGTAAATTTCATCGCCATCTTTTAGCATTTTTATGCTTCCATCTTGGCTTATGACGTAAATTTCACCCTGAATGTCTTTTATGACCAGCTTTTTATCTTTCATCTTTTCCTCGTTGTATTCTAAGTCATATCGGACAAATTTATAAAACATATATAGCTAAAGTATTATTTTTTGGGGATTGTAGCAAGATACGCTAGATATTATCATTGTTTTATGTCAAAGTAATACCTATAAATTTATGAAATAGCAGGTTAAATTTAAGAGTAAATTGTGATTTAAAGAGCCCTTATAAACTCTTTAAATTTATCTCCTCGCTCAGCGTAGCTCTTAAACTGATCAAGGCTCGCAGCTGCTGGGCTTAGAAGTGCTATCTCGCCTTTTTTTAGCTCTTTGCTTATCTCATTTACAGCGTTTTGTAAAAAGTCGCATTTTAGGGCAGGCACGTTAAATTTAGCAGCTAAATTCATAAGCTTGTCGCTGTTTGAGCCGATGGCGTAAATTTTGACTTTAAGACCCTTTAAATTTTCAAATAGCTCATCCATGCTAACGCCCTTGTCATCGCCACCTAAGATCAGGTGCATGAAGTGATCTTTGTAGCGTTTCACAGCTTGAATGCTCGCATCTATGTTGGTCGCTTTTGTGTCATTTACCCAGGTTCTACCCTTGTTGTCAGTAAATTCTTCAAGCTTGTTTGCCTCGATGACAAAAGTGTTTAAAAGCCCCACATCGCAGCGGTCAAATAAAATTTTCTCTACCGCAAGTGCCAGCAGTGCATCAAGTAAAAATGGCGTTTTAAAGGCTATATCGTTTAAATTTACACCACAAAATTTAGCCAGATCGCTCTCATCTTTATAGGCGATCACTTTGGCCTTTGTAGGCGTTTTAGCGTAAATTTCAGGCACGATAGCTACGCTTGTTTCACTCATGCTAGCAAGCGGCTTAAGCTTTGCCTTTTCGTACTCGCTCATGTTGCCATGCCAGCTTAGATGATCTGGAGTGATCGGCAAAAGCACGTAAATTCCTGGTGTGGCGCGGTTTGTGTAGTGCAGGGTAAATGAGCTAGTCTCAAGTATCCAAATTTTAGCGTGCGGGTCTAAATTTGCTAGCGCGATGCCGACGTTGCCTCCCATAACTGAGCCTTTGCTCTCTAGCAGGTGCTGCATCATCTTTGTAGTCGTCGTCTTGCCGTTTGTGCCGCTTATCCAGACGTTAAATGGCAGATGCGCCTTGTAAATTTCATAAAAATAGTCATATTCGCTGATCAAATTTTTAGCTTTTTTGACAAGCTCGTGGTGAGGCGGGATGCCTGGGCTTGGTATCTCTAGGCCGCTTTTTGCTGGGTCAAATTCGCCAACTGGCAAAAGAGCATTACCAAACTCGTCCTTTGAAGCTTCACTAAATTTATCATCGTAGATGTCCCAAAGTCCGTCATTTACGAAGTTTTTAGCGATAGCCTTTGTCGTGCCACCATAGCCAAATAGTGATTTTCTCATGCTTTTATCCTCTTTTGCCCCATAAAATTTCTACTATCTCGTTAGCGCTAAGCTCACGCATCACGCCCTCTATCTTGCGGCGATCAAAGAGTTCAAAGCTAAAGGTTTTGGCAAAATTTAGCTTCAAAAACTCTGCGAAATATGCACCCTTGCAAGCAAATGTCACTCTTACGTAAAATGCCTCTAAAAAATCATCATCAAATTCAGGCACAGGTGCCAACATGCGCTCCACGATCTGCCTAAGCTCGTCTTTTGTTATATCAGGCACCACTTTTGGCTCTGGCAAAGCGATGTCAAAGGCGAGATTTTCAGCGCCCTCGGCCTCCCACCACTCGTGCAGGCTAAATTTACTCATATCTTTGCCGCTTATCTTGGCTAGACGCTGCTCTACCTTGCGGTACTCTTCGCCGTCTTCATCGCCAAATTCGTCGCAATAGTCGGTGTAGGCTAAAATTTGCTCCAAAATTTCATCATATTTTTTTCTAGCACTCTCAAAGTCAGGCTCTATCTGCGCTCGCATGATCTACCTGATCTTTAGCGCCGTTAGTGCGATCAAATTTGCTAAAAGCGCGATGATCCAAAAGCGCACGATGATCTTATTTTCCGCCCAGCCCTTTATCTCAAAATGGTGATGTATAGGCGCCATGAGGAAAATTCTGCGTTTAAAAATTTTAAAGCTGCCAACCTGCAAGATGACGCTTAGCGTCTCAACGACAAAGATGAGGCCGATGATGATGAGCAAAATTTCATTTTTGGTCGCAACGCCCATAAAACCGATATATGCACCAACGCTTAGGCTGCCGCTGTCACCCATAAAGACCTCGGCTGGATGGCAGTTAAACCACAAAAAGCCCATAAGTGAGCCAATTAGCGCAGAGGCTACGACGACGCTCTCGCCAACGCCTGCGATCTTTGGTAAAAGTAGGTACGAGCTAAAGACAGCGTGGCCGCAGATGTAGGCAAAAACGCCAAGAGTTAGAAGTGAAAATATCGATGGCACGGCGGCAAGTCCGTCAAGTCCGTCTGTTAAATTTACCGCATTTGAGGCTGCGACGATGACTAGCGTCCAAAAGAAAATGGCAAAAATTTTCATGTCAAAGATCGGCTGCTTGTAAAATGGCAGGTAAAACTCGGTGTTTAGCTCTTTGCTGATGTATAAAAAGGCTGCGAGTAAAAAGGCGATTAGAAACTGAAAAAAGAGCTTTGCCTTTGGACTTAGGCCAGCGTGGTTTTTCGCACCTAAAATTTTGCTGTAGTCGTCCTTGTAGCCAAGCAGAGTAAAGCAAACTAGGCAAAAGAGCGAGGCTAGTACGAAAGCGTTATCAAGCCTTGCGCAGATGATCGTAGCGATCACGGCTGTAAAGACAAAGACAAGTCCGCCCATGGTTGGCGTTTTGGCCTTTTTTTGGTGAGTTTGTGGGGCAAGCTCGTAGATAGGCTGAGCGGCGTTTTTTGCCTTTGCCCAAGCGATAAATTTAGGCATCAGATAAGCTGTCAAGATAAATGCTATGAAAAACGCGATGCCAGCGCGAACGGTGATATACTGAAAGATATTAAAATTTAAAATTTCATAGATATAGTAAAACATAGGGGCCTTTATTTTAAAAAAAAGCAATTTTAGTATAATGGCCTTAAAAATTATCTAAATTTAAGGATAAAATTTAAAAATGGCTCAAAAAACTATACTTATAATAACTGATGGCATTGGATCAAACAAAAATGGCAAATTTAACGCATTTGAGGCGGCTAAAAAGCCAAACTACGATAAATTTTTTAAAGAAATTCCAAACTCACTCATAAAAACCTCTGGAAACGCTGTGGGACTACCTGAAGGGCAGATGGGAAATAGCGAAGTAGGGCACATGTGTATAGGAAGTGGGCGAGTTTTGTATCAAAATTTAGTCAAAATTTCACGCGGCTTTAATGACGGCTCGGTAGCAGAAAATGAAGCGTTAAAAGTTCTTTTTAAAAAGTGCAAAAAGATCCACGTCATAGGGCTTTATAGCGACGGCGGCGTGCACTCTCACATGGAGCATTTTGATGGCATGTGCGAGCTTGCTAGCAAAAATGGCTGCGAAGTTTTTGCCCACGCTATCACCGACGGACGTGACGTTAGCCCAAATAGCGGTCTAAATTTCATAAAAAGCTTGGAAGCTAAATTTAAAGTTGCTACCATTTGCGGGAGATTTTACGCGATGGATAGAGATAAACGCTGGGAGCGCGTAAAAGAGGCCTATGATAGCTTGGTAAAGGGAGCAAATTTAAACAGCTTAACGCCAAGCGAGTATCTACAAAAAAGCTACGATGAGGGCGTGACAGACGAGTTTGTAAAGCCAGCAAGCTTTAATGGCTTTAGTGGCATGGGCGAATATGACGGCGTGATAGTAATAAATTTTAGAAATGATAGAGCAAGAGAGATTTGCCAGGCTCTGGGTGAAGAGAAATTTGGCGAGTTTGAGCGACCTTTTGTCGTTAAAAATCTTATCACCATGACCGAATACGACGCAAATTTTAAATTTGAAGTGCTATTTAAAAATGAAAAGATAAAAAACACCCTAAGCGAGGTCATAGCGGCTGCTGGACTAAGGCAGCTTCACACGGCAGAGACTGAAAAATACGCCCACGTAACATTTTTTTTTAATGGCGGCGTTGAGGAGCTAGCTAGCAACGAAACAAGGGTGCTCATCCCTAGTCCAAAAGTAAAAACCTACGACGAAAAGCCAGAGATGAGCGCTGCTGAGGTTTGCAAAGCCGTGCTAAAGGGCATGGATGACGAGCAAGACTTTATAGTGGTAAATTTCGCAAATGGCGATATGGTGGGGCATACTGGCAACTATGAGGCCGCTATAAAGGCAGTCGAAGCGGTGGATGCGGCTCTTGGAGAAATTTACGCCAAGGCAAAAGAGAAAAACTACGCTATGATCATCACGAGCGATCACGGAAACTGCGAAGAGATGCGTGATAGCAGTGGCGAACTACTGACAAACCACACGACCTATGACGTCTTTTGCTTTGTGATGGCTGATGGTGTTAAAGAGCTAAAAAATGGCGGTCTAAACAACATCGCGCCTAGCGTTTTAAAGCTCATGGGGCTTGATATCCCAGCTGAAATGGATGAGGCGCTAATATAAAAAGATGGAACTAGTCGAGTTTCTTGGAGCTGACAAGGTTATTGCTTTTATGCTTCTTTTTGCACGTCTTAGCGGACTCATTATGTTTTTCCCTTTTTATTCTCACAATCAAGTTCCATTAAGCGTAAAAACTCTACTAGTTTTTGCTCTTTGTATAGTATTTTTTCCACTATCGCACACTCATGAATACGCCATAAATTTCTTAGTCATAGAAATTTTAAGTGAGGCATTACTTGGGCTTTGTGCTGGACTTTTACTAAATATCGTCTTTGCCATACTCCAAATGGCAGGCGAACAAATCTCAATGGTCATGGGTTTTTCGATGGCATCAGTGCTTGATCCACAAACTGGCACAAACTCTCCAGTTATAGCAAACCTTATAAATTTCATAGTTCTTCTTGCTTTTTTGGCACTTGATGGGCATCATTTGATATTGCAGTTTTACTCGAATTCTCTCGCTGTCATACCACTTGGAGATTTTTATCCAAGAAATGGTGTGATGAGCTATGCTATAAAGCTTTTTGGAAATCTTTTTATGTTTGGCTTTGTTCTAGCTTTTCCTATTATTGCGTTATCTATGCTTTCAGATGCTATTTTTGGCATGCTTATGAAGACGATGCCTCAGTTTAACCTATTGGTTATTGGCTATCCTATTAAAGTAACGATTGGCTTTTCTGTTTTGATAGCCATTCTTGCTGGCATTATAAAGATAATAACTGATATGATGATGCAAATTCTAAACGATATGCCGTCATTATTTTTTTAAGTAAATAGCAATGAAATTTATCATAAAATACAGCTTCAAGTGCTTCAAGGAGGGATTATGAAAGTTGCGCTCGTAAACAAAAATCCAGCAGTTTCACGTCTCATAACACTAAGTCTAAATAAAATAGGCGTAGAGTATGTAGAATTTGATGATGTTAATGCAGTAAGTGGTGAATTTGACTATATTATTATTGACAGCGATATGGAGAGCGCTGATGTAAAATTTGACCAAAAAGTGATGTATCTAGCCCCAAGAGGCGGCATAAAGCCTGATTTTGCTGACATTATGCTTGAAAAGCCATTCCTTCCTACCGAATTTATAAATTTATTTGAAGAAAGTAAGGCGGTTAATGTGGCTAGTGATGATACAAAGGCTGAACTAGGACTTGATGATTCCGCAAACTTCGATGATTTTGAACATATTGATGAAAATTATGAAGAACTACAAAATTTTGAGTTGCCAGAAATTGACACAGATTTTGAAAATTTAGCAAAAGAAGATGAAACCGAAAAATTAGATGATAATGTTTTAAATGATGAGCTTTTAAAAGAGCACTTAGAAGATTCTAGTGTTGGAGATTTAGAAGATGAAGAGATCAGTTTGGACGAGGCTGATACTGAGCTAATTGACGAAAATAGTGAAGAAACTGAAGCGGCTAATGAAAATGTAGATGATGAATCTAGTAAAACTCCAAAAGTAGAAGAAACTATCGAAGATGGATTAAGCAGTGATTTTGGGGATCTTAGCGCACTTGTTGATGAGATAGAAAATATGGACGAGAGCAGCCCAGTAGATGAAGAAGCTAGAGACGAGCTTGAAAAGATAGTTGAGCAAAATACACAAAATTTAAAAACAGACGAGAATGATGAAGAGTTAGATGATATTAGTCAAAGTAAAAAAGAGCTTATTGAGATCGATTCGCTTGATGAAGAGCTAAATAGTGAAGAGGCTGATGAGGAAAATAAAAATTTAGAGGATACTGAGCTAGATGTTCAAAATTTAGAGCAAGAAGAGCTAAATATAGACGATCTAGCTAAATTTGATGATGAAAATAGCCTTGAAAATGAGATAAATTTGGAAGATGAGCCTAAAAATGATGAGAATTTAGATGAGAGCTCTGAGGCTGATGAAGAGCAAATTCAAGTAGATGATGAAAAAGCAGAAGAAGATATAGAAGAAGAGGCTTTGGATGAAATTTCAAGTGAGGAGCTAGAAAATTTAGAGTCTAGCGAAAGCGAAAACGCTTCTAGTGAGATGCCAGTAGAAGAGCTAGAAGAGGCTAGCGAGCCAGAAGCCAAAGAAGATCTAGGCCTTGCGGACGAAACTTTTGAAGAAGAAAATGCTCAAGAAGAAAACGCACAAGATGATAGTAAAGATGCGGCATCAAGTGAGTTAAATTTTGACGCGGCATCGATAGATGATATAGATGAAAACACGATGTTAGCGGCATTTGGATTAAAAGATATACCTCAAACAAGCTCAAAAAATGATGCAAAAGAAGACTATAAAGAAGAGCTAACTAAAAAGATCACAAAACACGTCCATGAGTCACTAAATGAGAGCTCGCTAAGAGATGTGCTAAAAGATATGAACATCAAGATAAATATAAGTTTCGAGGAAAAGTAGTTGCAAGGACAAATTTTAGTAGTTTCGGGACCTAGTGGAAGCGGTAAAAGCACGCTTTTGGGCCGTCTTTTAAAGGAAGAGAAAGACCTATATTTTTCTATCTCAAGCACGACTAGAGCAAAAAGGGATGGCGAAGTTGATGGGGTGGATTATTATTTTATAAAAGAAGATGAATTTAAAAGCGGTATAGAAAAAGGCGAGTTTTTAGAGTGGGCGCAGGTGCATAAAAACTACTATGGTACAAGCTTAAAGCCAGTTTTAGAGGCACTTGAGGCTGGAAAGATAGTGATATTTGATATCGATGTGCAGGGCTTTCACATCGCACTTGAGAAATTTAAAAGCTACATCACTTCAGTTTTTATCACAACTGCGAATAAAAAAGAGCTAAAAAGGCGCTTGAAAAACCGCGGAACAGATAGTGACGAGACGATAGAAAACCGCTTAATGAACGCAGTTGGTGAGATGGAGCATATTTTAGAGTATGATTATTTTTTAGTAAATGATGATATAGAAAAGAGCTATAAAGGGCTAAAATCAATCCTTCGAGCGATGAGGTTAAAAAGTGCTAAGATAAACTTAAGAAACGTCATCGACGAGTGGATAGATTGTTAGAAATTCAGGAATTTATGATAATATTTTGAGAAAATTTGATAAGGAGAAAAGATGGGTTCTTTTAGTATTGGCCACTGGTTGATCGTTTTAGCGATCATTGTATTACTTTTTGGAGCAAAGAAGATCCCAGAGCTTGCGAAAGGACTAGGTAAGGGTATAAAGACTTTTAAGGCTGAGATGGAGGACACAACCCCTGAAAAGAGCGAAAAAGTCGAGCATAAAGAAGATAGTGCTACTAGTCAAAAGATAGAAGAAACAACTAAAAACGCGTAGGTTTTAGAGTTGAAAGATAAAGTAAAAGCTGAAATTTCAAAGGTTTTAGAGCGAGAATTTGTGCTTGAAAAGCCAAAGGATAAAAATTTAGCCCACTATGCGACGCCGCTTTTTAGCCTCGCAAAAGAGCTAAGAAAGTCGCCAGCTATGATAGCTAGTGAGTTTGCTGATAAATTTAGTGACAGTAATATAGTGGAAGCTAGCGCGGTAAATGGCTACTTAAATTTCAAGCTTAAGAGCGAATTTTTAGATGAAATTTCAAAGCAAATTTTGCTAGATAGCGAAAATTTTGCAAAAGAAGATGCGAAAAAAGATAGCTATTTAATAGAATATATCAGCGCAAATCCAACTGGACCGCTTCACATCGGGCACGTTAGAGGCGCAGTTTACGGTGATACTTTGGCAAGACTTGGTAAAAGACTTGGCTACGCTATCTCAACAGAATACTATATAAACGATGCTGGTAATCAAATCGACCTACTTGGCACTTCGATATCACTTGCGGCAAAAGAGCAGCTTTTTAACGAAAGCGTTGTCTATCCAGAGAAATACTACCGCGGGGATTATATTTTAGATATTGCTAAGCTTGCAAATGAGAAATTTGGCAAGGAAATTTTTTATGACGAGAGCAGAAATCTCGAGCTTGCCGAGTTTGGCAAGGATATCGTGCTTGAGATTATCAAAAAAGATTTAGCGGACGTTGGGATATTTATAGAGAGCTGGGCTAGCGAGAAAGCTCTTTATGATGGCCTAGAGCCAACTATAAACAAGCTAAAACGTTCAAATCAAATGTATGAAAAAGAGGGCGCTACTTATATCGCTTCGACCACACTTGGCGATGATAATGATAGGGTTGTGGTTAGAAATGACGGCAGGCCAACATATCTAGCTGGTGACATCATTTATCATAATGCTAAATTTGAGAAAAATTTTGATCACTACATAAACATTTGGGGTGCTGACCACCATGGATATATCGCAAGGCTAAAGGCTGCGATAAATTTCCTTGGATACGATGAAAACAGGCTTGAAGTGATACTTATGCAGATGGTTAGTCTGCTAAAAGAGGGCAAGCCATACAAGATGAGTAAGCGCGCTGGCAATGCCGTGCTTATGAGTGATATCGCAAGCGAGATCGGTGCTGAGGCACTTAGATTTATCTTTATAAGCAAGGCAAACACGAGCAGTTTGGAATTTGACGTGGATGAGCTTAAAAAAGAGGATAGCTCAAACCCTATTTTTTATATAAATTACGCTCACGCTAGGATAAATCAGGTCTTTGCAAAGGCTGAAAAAAGCGTTAGTGACGTGATAAATGCGGACTTTAAGTGCCTAGATGAAAATGCTAAAAATTTACTTTTTGAAGCGCTTATCTTGCCTGAAATTTTAGAGGATGCTTTTGCTTCAAGGCAGCTTCAAAAAATACCAGACTATCTAAAGTCACTAGCTGCTAGTTTTCATAAATTTTATAATGAAAACCGCGTGGTTGGCAACGAAAATGAAGATAGCTTACTAAAGGTATTTGCAGTCGTTGCTGTCTCGATAAAAACAGCATTTAATATAATGGGAATCACAGCTAAAGATAGGATGTAAGATTTAAATTTCAGATAAAAAGGATTATTAAGATGAGTGGTATAAATTTTGGTTTGATAGGCGCTAGTGGATATATAGCTCCAAGGCATATGAGGGCTATTAAGGATACAGGCAATGAACTGATTGCAGCTCTAGATCCCTATGATGGAATAGGAATAATGGATAGTTATTTCCCGCAAGCTTATTTTTTTACTGAATATGAAAGGTTTGATAGATTTGTTGATAAGTGGCGAAGAAACGGTAATAAAAAAATAGAGTATATTGCAATAACTACTCCAAATTATCTACACGACAGCCATATTCGTTTTGCTCTAAGAAGCGGAGCAAATGCAATATGTGAGAAGCCACTTGTTTTAAATCCGCATAACATAGATCAATTAAAAATAATCGAAGAAGAGAGTGGCAAAAAAGTATTTAATATTTTACAGCTAAGGCTTCATGAGTCAATTGTTGCATTAAAAAACAAAATTTCAAAAGAGCTTTTACAAAACCCAGACAGAATTTATGATGTAGATTTGACCTACTTAACATCTCGTGGTAAATGGTATTTTATATCATGGAAGGGCGATGAAGATAAGTCTGGTGGCGTTGCTACAAATATTGGAGTGCATTTTTTTGATATGCTCTCTTGGATTTTTGGACCTATAGAGGAAAATATAGTTCACCTTAAGCAACCTGATGCAAATGCAGGATATATGAGGCTTAAAAACGCAAATGTTAGATGGTTTTTGTCTGTCAACTATGATTATATTCCTGAGAATATAAAAAACAGTGGAAAAAGAACTTTTAGAAGTATTAAGGTTGATGGTGATGAAATAGAATTTTCTGATGGTTTTACTGATTTGCATACCAAAAGCTATGAGCACATCCTTTCAGGAGAAGGATTTGGCTTGGATGAGGCTAGAAATTCCATAAATATTGTTTCAAGCATAAGAAAAATGTCACCTATTGGATTAAAAGGAGAATATCATCCTTTTTGTAAAAAGGTGGTAGAATAATGCCATATTTTGCTCACGAAAGTTCGTTTATAGATAGTGATGTAATAATTGGGGAAAAAACAAAGATTTGGCATTTTTCTCATATATTAGCCAATTCTATTATTGGACAAAATTGTTCATTTGGTCAAAATTGTGTTGTTGGACCAAATGTTAGAGTCGGTAATGGTGTAAAAGTGCAGAATAATGTTTCAATATATGAAGGTGTTGAAATAGAAGATGATGTGTTTTTGGGACCATCTATGGTTTTTACAAACGTTATAAATCCACGCGCTTTTATAATTAGAAAAGAAGAATTTAAAAAAACACTTTTAAAAAAAGGCTGTAGCATTGGTGCAAATGCTACTATAGTTTGTGGTGTTACTATCGGTGAGTATGCTCTCATAGGAAGTGGAGCTGTTATAAATCGCGACGTGAAACCTTATGCGCTTATGGTTGGTGTGCCGGCGCGACAAATAGGTTGGGTTAGTAAGGCGGGAAATACACTGAAATTTGATGGTAACGGATTGGCTGTTGATAATTTTGATGGTAGTAGTTATAGGGTAGTTGATGAAAATTTAATAGTAGTGAAAGAGTAAAATATGAATATAGATTTTGCAAATTTAACATATCAACATGAACTTTATAAAGATGAAATAGAAAAAGCTATTTTAAAGGTAGCTAGAAATTGTAACTTTATAATGGGCACTGAAGTTTCTGAGCTTGAAACAGAACTAGAAAAATATATAGATGTTAAGTATGCCATAAGCTGCAGTAGTGGAACTGACGCCATTTTGATGGCTCTAATGGCTATTGATATTAAGCCAGGTGATGAAGTTATTACAACACCTTTTACTTTTGTAGCAACATCTGAAATGATTGCTTTGCTTGGAGCAAAACCAGTTTTTGTTGATATCGATGAAAAAACTTATAATATAGATGCTAATAAAATAGAAGCAGTCATAACTTCAAAAACAAAAGCCATACTTCCAGTTTCACTTTATGGTCAGCCTGCTGATATGGACGAAATTTCAAAAATAGCCAAAAAACATAACCTAAAGGTTATAGTTGATGGTGCGCAGAGTTTTGGCGCAAGCTTTAATAATGTCAAAGATTTGGCTCTTGGCGATATTGCTACTACATCATTTTTTCCAGCTAAACCACTTGGCTGTTATGGTGACGGTGGTGCTGTTTTTACAAATGATGAAAATTTGGCGGTAAAGTTAAAATCTTTACGCTTACACGGGCAGTCAAAAAGATATCATCATCAATATATTGGTATTGGTGGTAGATTAGATACTATTCAAGCAGCTGTCTTGTTGGTAAAACTTGGACATTACAAAAAAGATTTATCATTAAGACAAGAAGTGGCATCTAAATACACAGATGCATTGCAAGATAAAAATGTAATATTGCCATACATTGATAGTAGAGCTCAGTCAGCTTGGGCACAGTATTCTATTAGAATAAAAAATAGAGATAAAGTGCAGCTAAAATTAAAAGAAGCCGGTGTGCCAACAGCTGTACATTATCCTATGCCACTTCATTTACAAGAGTGTTTTAAATATTTAGGATATAAGTCCGGAGACTTCCCTATAGCGGAAATGATTTCAAATGAGATAATGAGCTTACCTATGAATCCATATTTAAAAGATGTGGAAATTGAATTTATTGTAGAAAATTTAAAATAAATAGGATGTAAAAATGAATAATAATAAGTTACAAGATTCTAGAGTTTTAGTTATAGGTGCAGCAGGCTTTATAGGTGGATTTGTTGTAAGCGAGCTACTTAAAGAGCCAGTTAAAGAGGTTATAATTTATGATAATTTTACTCGTGGAAAATTGGATAATATAAGAGAAAGTCTTAGAGATCCAAGATGTCATATTTTCTCATATGGTGGTGATGTTAGGGAGGTGGATGTTTTGGATAAAGCGATGGAGGGTATAGATTATGTTTTTCACCTTGCTGCTATGTGGCTTTTGCATTGTAAAGATTTTCCAAGGACTGCATTTGATGTAAATATAGCTGGTACATTTAATGTACTTGAAGCTTGTGTAAAGCATAAAGTTAAAAAATTAATTTATAGCTCATCTGCTTCAGTGTACGGAGATGCGGTAGAAGTTCCTATGAAAGAAACACACCCTTTTAACAATAAAAATTTTTATGGTGCTACAAAAATAGCTGGAGAGGCTATGTGTACTGCTTATAATGATAGATATGGTTTGGAAGTTATAGGACTTAGATACATGAACGTATATGGTCCCGGACAAGACCAGCATGCTGTATATAGTGGTGTTGTACCTATAGTTTTAAATAAAATAGATAGGAACGAAGAGCCATCTGTTAATGGGGACGGATCCCAAGCTTATGATTTTATATATGTTGAAGATATAGCAAGATGTAATATATCTGCTCTTAAATCGGATGTAAAATTTGGTTTTTATAATGTTGGCACAGAAGTACAAACTACCATAAAAACACTTTGTGAAACGATGCTTAGACTTAAAAACTCGAATTTAAAAATAAAATTTATACCATATAGTGCAGATGATGCTAGGCAGCTTGTTCAAAATCGTATAGGCTCAAGAGAAAAAGCAGAAAGAGAATTGGGGTTTAAATATAAATACTCATTAGAGGAAGGCCTTAAAAAGTTGATTGCTTGGCGCGAGGCAAATGAAATTCTTGGGTAAATAATGAGAAAAATAGTTTTAATACTTATTTTTATTGTAGCTATGTCCTTTATATTAATATACAATTATTTTTACCCTTACAGAAATTATTACGATAACAAAGATGATAGTAAAAAAATATCTAAAATTTCAAATGAGAATTTGGTTTTATATTTTAATGGTACTAGCGTGGAAAAAATATATCATATTGTCAATAATGAAAGCTCAATGTCCATCAATAGTACACTTATCAATGAGCCTGGCATCTATAAATGGGGGGGGCGGAATATAATATGACAAGAGAGGGGTATTATTATTTAGTTGATTTTAATTCAAATATTAATAAAAATTTAATTATATATAAACATAATATTTTTTCTTTGTTGTTATCTTTGTCATGGCTACATGTACACGGTACAAAGGATCGTTTGTTATCGCATGAAGAACGGATAAAGAAAATTGCAAACAATAAGCTCTCTTTAACATGCGGTGATATATCTTTGTTTATACAACGGCTATTGCAACAAAAAGGAATTGAAAGCAGAATAGCTTCTTTTTTAACCATGGAACAATGGAATACTTATGACAATGTTCATACTTTATTGGAAGTAAAAGTTGACGAAAAATGGACTCTATTTGATATAGACAATAATAGATATTTTATGTATAAAAACAAAGAAATGAATCTAAGGGATTTTTTTGAAGATATAAATTGGGATGATATAAAATTTGTGTTTTTATCCTCTGATGAAAACTTAGATACACAATCGTTTTCTTCTGATGGAATTAACTATTATGGAGTGGCAGATTTTATTTATTCAGATATAAAAACTTGGTATAAACGTGTATTGCAGATCCTAATTATTTTGGAAAATGAAAAAATTTATATTGCACTAAAGGACACACAATACAAAGATAGAGTTTTGGCATATTATCCTAATGCTTTAATTATGACTATTGATGAGTTTAATAAAAGATTTTACGGAGAAAAAAATGAAGAGGAATATCCCAATTACAAAAACCATTTTTGATAAAGATGAGGAATTGGCAATTATCGAGCCGCTAAGAAGCGGTTGGGTTGTTCAGGGTCCAAATGTGTCTAAATTTCAAGATAAATTTGCAAATTTTACGAATAGTAGGTTTGCATATGCAACAAGTAATTGCACAACTGCTTTACATTTAGGGTTAGTGGCAATGGGTATCAAAAAAGGTGATAAAGTTATTGTACCATCTTTTACCTTTGTGGCCAGTGCAAATGCTGTTGAATACACTGGTGCAGAAGTTGTATTTTGCGATATCGATTTAAGAACATTTAATATTGATGAAACTAGACTTGAAAATTTGATAAAAAATGATAAAAATATAAAAGCCATAATGCCAGTAAATTTATTTGGACTTTGTGCAAATATGCCTGCTATAATGCAGATTGCAAAGAAGTATAACCTAAAAGTTATAGAAGACAGTGCTTGTGGTTTTGATGGATGGATAGAAGACAGGCATTCTGGTACATTTGGCGACTGCGGGTGTTTTTCATTTCATCCAAGAAAGTCTATTAGTACTGGCGAAGGTGGAATGTTGATTACTAATGATGAAAAGATAGCTGGTTTGGTTTCTATGCTAAAGGATCATGGTGCTAGCAAGAGTGATTTGCAAAGACATATTGAAAAGGGTGGTTCTCTTTTGCCAAATTTTGATATTCTTGGGTATAACTACAGAATGACTGATATACAGGGTGCTTTGGGTTCTTGTCAAATGGATAAAAAAGAGAGAATTATGAATGGCAGGCGAAGGATCGCTAAAAAATACGATGATGCATTAAAAAGCGAAGTAGTTAATAATAAAAAATTATCTGAAATTTTAATTCCACCATATATACCAAATGGATATAAGCATGGATATCAGTCATATGTTTGTTTATTTACGGATGGGGTAGATTTGACAGAACTAAATAAGGATATAATAGACAATATAAACCAAAAGCGCAATAATCTAATGCAAATTCTTGAAGAAAATGGCATAGCAACAAGACAAGGTACTCATGCCGTACATACACTAGGTTATTATAAAGTAAAAAATAATTTTAAAGATGAGGATTTTTTAAATTCTTATGCTGCAGATAGGTTAACTATATCACTGCCTATGTATGCAGACATGAGTGATGAAGAGTTTCAATATGTGATAGATCATATAAAAAAGGCATTGGCTTAAGATGTGTGGCATTGTTGGGGCGATATCATTAGAAGCTAAAAGTATTTGCGTTGATTATGCAAAACCTATGACTGATAAGATTTCCCATAGGGGCCCCGATGATGCTGGATACTTATTTTTTCATACAGGATCTAGACACAATAATGATAAGCTGTCTTTTTTTCAAAATTTAACGGATGATAAATTTAAAAATATAGATGACATGCTTCCAACTATTGAATCTAATTCTATAAAAAGAGAATTATATTTACATGATTATGATTTGTTTTTAGGACACAGAAGACTTGCGATACTTGATATAAGCTATGCAGGACATCAGCCCATGAGTGATTTATCTAAAAATATTTGGATTGTTTATAATGGTGAAATTTATAATTTTCAAGAAATAAGAAATGAGCTAATAAAAATAGGACATAAATTTAAAAGTCATACTGATACCGAAGTTATTATATATGCTTATATAGAGTGGGGCGAAAAATGTATTGAAAAGTTTAACGGTATGTTTTCTTTTTGTATATATGATAATTTAAAAAAACGCATTATTTTAGCACGTGATCGCTATGGTATTAAGCCTCTTTATTACCATTTAACCAAAAATAATACTCTTGTCTTCGCAAGTGAAATAAAGTCTATTTTGGAGTATAAAGATTATGAATCAAAAATCGATAAAGAAGCATTATTGGAATATTTCACCTTTCAAAATATCTTTACCGATAAAACCCTTCATAAAAATATACAAATTTTAGAACCTGGCCACTTTCTTGATATTAATTTAAAAACTAAGGATATTAAAAATATTAAATTTTGGGATTTTAACTTTAAGGAAGAAAATTTTAAAGATGAAAAAGAGTGCATAGAAGAATTAGATAGGCTTTTAACTCAAGCAGTTAAGAGGCAACTTGTTGCTGATGTTCCCATTGGAAGCTACCTTAGTGGCGGCTTAGATAGTGGTTCAATAGTTGCTATTGCTTCTAAAAACATTCCTTGGCTAAATACATTCACTGTTGGTTTTGATTTAAATAGTACAAATGGTATAGAGCTTGGTTTTGATGAGAGAGCAAAATCCGAATATATGTCATATAAATTTAAAACAGAACATTATGAAATGGTTTTAAAATCTGGCGATATGGAGAGGTGTTTAAGCGATTTTGCATATCATCTAGAGGAACCACGTGTTGGACAGAGTTATCCAAATTATTATGCCGCAAAACTTGCCAGTAAATTTTCTAAAGTTGTTCTTGGGGGGACTGGAGGAGATGAGTTATTTGCTGGATATCCTTGGAGGTACTATAAGGCTATCAATAATATAAATTTTGATGACTATATAGATAAGTATTATGGTTTCTGGAAGAGGCTTTTGCCAAATAAGGACTTAAAAGATCTTTTTCGTCCAATTGTAAAGGATGTCGAGAATGTATGGACAAGAGATATTTTTTCAAATATTTTTATAAACAAGGAAACAAAACAAACTCCAGAAGAATACATAAATGACTCATTATATTTTGAAGCTAAAACTTTTTTGCACGGACTTTTAGTTGTTGAAGATAAGTTGTCAATGGCACATTCATTGGAAACTAGAGTGCCGTTTTTGGATAATGATTTGGTTGATTTTGTTCAGAAAATACCGGTAAAATTTAAACTTAAGAATCTAAAAAGCGTTATTAATGTTGATGAAAATACTATAGGGAAACTTCAGAAGACAAATGACGGTAAAATAATATTACGTAAGGCCATGAAAAAATATATACCAAGCGAGATTAATGATGCCATTAAGCAAGGCTTTAGCTCTCCTGACGAGAGTTGGTTTAGGGGTGATAGCATTGATTTTGTAAGGATGAAACTTTTAAACAAGGATGCCAAAATTTACAGCTATTTTGATAAGAAAACAGTTAAAAGGTTATTAGGAGAACATTTAAATGGTAGGCAAAATAGAAGGCTTTTTATTTGGAGTTTATTAAATTTTGAAGAGTGGAATAAAATATATGGATAAAAAAACTATAGTCATTACTGGATCTACTGGATTTCTTGGAAGCTATATAAGAAGTAACATAAGAAATAATTATGAGATTATTTTTGCCACAACATCTTCTTTAGATGATGGTTTTGTGAAGTTTGATAGTTTATATACTAATATTTGTGAGATTTTATGTAATAAGAGAATAGATTGTATTATTCATAATGCATCCATTATACCAAGGAATTTTGCAGAAGCGACATATCAGTTATTTAAAGACAACACATATATGGTCGAAAATTTATTCAAATTTACTTTAAAAAATAATGTTAAAAAATTTATTTATATGAGCACTTTCGGTTCTATGACAAATCCAAAATTATTTGATGTTGGCGACTATTATACATTATCAAAAATTACTGGCGAGCTTTTTTGTTCAATGTTAAATAAAAATGGTGTAGATGCTACTTCATTTAGAATATCATCCCCATATGGTGAGTTTTTAAAAGCAAATAATGTTTTAAGAATTTTTGTAAATAGGGCACTTAGTAATCAGGATATTATAGTATTTGGAGATGGAAGTAGAGAGCAAAATTTCACATATGCTGGAGATATTTTAAATGCGATAGAACTAGCAATAGAAAAAGATGTTCAAGGCACATATGAAATAGTCGGTAAAAGTAATATATCGATGTTTAGATTGGCAGAGTTAATTATAGATATTGTAAAATCTAAATCCAAAATAATTTTTGATGGAATAGATCCGCAGGAGAACTATCGTCCAAAATATAGCTACAAGAAAGCTTTTAAAGATTTTGGATATTTTCCAAAAACCAGATTAAAGGATGGTTTAAAGAAATATATAGATTGGGTTAAGTATGAAAATAGCGTTAATATCTGACATACATTCCAATTTCTTTTATTTTAAAAATGTATTTAATAGTATTAATCGTAACGATATTGATCGAATTTATTGTTTAGGCGATCTTGTTGGATATTATAATGAACCGAATCATGTAATTGATTTTATTAGAGAAAAAAATATATATTGTGTAAAAGGCAACCATGAGAAATATTTATTAGGTGAGCTCAAATATGATATAGAGAATGAAATTATTTATGGCTTTAAGAGACAGATTAAAGAACTCAGTAGTGAAAATTTGTCTTTTTTAATGTCTCTAAAAGATGAAATAGTTTTAAAAGAAGGCGATAAAATTATCTATATGACACATTCATTGCCAAATAATGCTGAAAAGTATTTATATAATACGCATGAATTGGGGTCTAACTTTTTAAAATCTTATAATTATTATTGTTTTGGACATACTCATATTCCAAGTATTTTATATAAAAATGGAACATGTATTATTAATCCTGGTTCTGTTGGACAGCCTAGGGATTGTACCAAGCAGTCATCTTATGTAATTATAGATTTTCAAAGAAATAGTGTTTTGATTCAAAAAGTAGACCAAGATTTTAATACATTTTCAAAACAATTGAGTTACAATGGATATCATGATAGCTTAATAAAAATTTTAAAGAGAGATAAGAATGAAGGCTAATATATTGGTAACTGGTATAGGCGGTGGAGGACATGGTGAACAAATTTTAAAGTCACTTAAATTAATTGAAGATATTGATCTAACAATTATAGGGACAGATATTAGTGAATTTAGTACTGGAAAGGCTTTGGTCGACCATTTTTATGTCGTTCCCAAAGTTACCGAAAGTAATTACAAAAATGTTGTTTTTAATATTATAAAAAAGCATAATATCTCTTTTATATTTCACGGATCTGAGGCAGAGTTAAAATTTATATCCGAATATAGAAGCGAGTTTGAAAGAATTGGGATTGGACATCCCTTAAACTCAAAAGAAGTTATATCTTTATGTATGAATAAATTTAATACATATGTTTTTTTAAAAGAAAAAGGAATTGCTTTACCTAAATTTAAAAAAATAGCTTCTCTTGATGATATAGGTGAAATAGATTTCTATCCATTGGTTTTAAAGCCAAGCACTGGTTCTGGTGGATCGGCCGATGTTTATGTGGTTTTTGATGAATATGATTGTAGGTTGTTGGCTGAGTTTATGTTAAGACATAACGTTGATTTAGTAGCGCAAGAATATATAGGTACACATGAAAATGAGTATACAATAGGTGTTAGTTCAGATAAGAATGGTAATATCTTGGGTAGTATTGTTGTTAAACGCATCATAAATAATGCATTATCTACAAATAAAAAATTAAATGGTTGCGTCATATCTTCCGGTGTTTCCCAAGGGTATGTTTGTCATAGAGAAGACTTACAAAGGCAGGCGGAACACATAGCAAGAGTTCTAGATTCTAGGGGACCACTAAATATACAATGTAGAGAAGTTGGTGGCAAGTTAATGCTTTTTGAGATTAACCCAAGATTGTCCGGAACAACATCTTTGAGAGCAATGGCTGGATATAATGAGCCAGAAATTATAATAAAAAATGATATTTTCGGTAAAGTGCAAAATGTTAGCTATAAGGATATGCTGATTATGAGAACCATAAAAGAGCTTATAATTTGAATAGTGATAATTTAAGTTTAACATTTGACCTAGATTGGTGTAATGATGAAGTACTTTCCTATTTGTTGGATAAGCTAATACCAAATAGTGTTCCAGCCACTTTTTTTATTACACATGATACCAGATTACTTCATACTATAAGAAAATATGATTTTTTTGAGCTTGGCATCCATCCGAATTTTAATAATGGCTCAAGTCACGGAGATAATTATAAAGATGTTATAGACTATTGTTTAAATATTGTTCCCGAGGCAATATCTAGTAGATCTCATGGATTAAGTATTTCATCAAATATTTTAATATACATGATGGAAAGGGGTATAAAAATTGATAGCTCTATTTTGATGCCAAATATTAATCAAATGATAAAATTTAATTTTGAAATAAATGGTTTGAAACTAATAAGATGCCCATATAATTGGGAAGACGATTATGAATTTTATCAATTAAATAAAAAATATAGCTTGCAAAGTATACGTAATATGACTCATAAAATACTTGATTTTCATCCTATTCATATTTTTTTAAACTCCAGCACAAATGAAAGTTATATTGAATATAAAAAAACTGGAAATATATTGAAAAATAGTTTGCTTGGATCAGAATCTATGCTTGAAGATATTATAGAAGCGTATAGTAATAAAAAAATAAATATTTATAATTTAAAAAGTTACATGGAGATAATGTGAAAGTCGCTGTTATAGGTAGAACTGAAATATTATATGAAACATTAAAACTTCTGTTAGATAATAATTATGAGATTGGGTTAATAATAACATCAAAAGAAGCGCCTGAGTATACAAAGAGTGCTTTTGAATTTGAACAAATAGCAAAAAAGAATAAAATAAAATATATATATACTAGCAGGTTAGATGATTATGTCCGAGATATTAAAGATGCTTCTTGTGATATAGCTGTGAGCTTAAATTATTCTAGTATTATTTCTCAAAAGGTTATTGATTTGTTTCCACTTGGTATTTTGAATGCGCATGGTGGAGATTTGCCAAAATATAGAGGTAATGCATGCCAAGCTTGGGCTATATTAAACGGTGAAACAAAAATCGGACTATGCATTCACTCTATGATTGGTGGTGAGGTTGATAATGGCAATATTATTGATAGAAAATTTTTAGATATAGATATAAATACTAAAATAACATATATTTATCAATGGTTTGCAGAGGTTATACCAAATATGTTTTTAGAATCAATAAATAAGTTGGCTAATAATCCACTTTATGTACTAGAGAGCAAAAATGAAGATTCCAGTAGAGCAATGAGGTGTTATCCGAGGCTGCCAGAAGACGGAAAGATAGACTGGAGGAAAACAAATTTAGAGATTTTGCGTTTGATAAATGCCACCAATAAGCCATATTGTGGAGCTTATTGTGAATATGATAATAATAAATTTATTATTTGGGATGCTGAACTTTATAATGATGATGAAAAATATTTATCCGAGTGTGGTCAGGTATGTAGTATAGACCAAGATGGTAGTATAATAGTTATAACTGGCAATGGGAAGCTGAAAATTAATACAATAGAGTATATGGGGTTTGTTGGTTCTCCTGGGGAAAAGATAAAAAGCATAAGAAAAAGGTTGAGGTAATGAATTGTTTTATTGAAGACTTTACTGAAAATAACTATAAAGAGCTATTAAAGAAAATCAAGAATACTACTATTTTTTTTGACGAATATCAAAAAATGAACAAATATGTCATATTGCGACATGATGTTGATTTTTCAATGCATAGGGCGTTTGCTTTATCTAAGATAGAATATAATCTTGGCTTAAAGGCAACTTACTTTGTTCAGCTTGGTTCTTTGTTTTATAATTTATTTGAACATGAAATTAGAGAATTGGTTTCAAATATATTAGGGCTGGGGCATCAGATTGGATTACATTTTGATCCTACTCAATATCACATATCTAATATTTCTGATTTAAATCAACACTTAGTATTTGAAAAAAGTATCTTAGAAAATTTATTTCAGACTACAATCAAGGCATTTTCTTTTCATAATCCTTCAAGTGATATTTTAAAGTATGACGATATGGCATATGTTGATATGATTAATGCATACGCAAAGTATTTTAAGGAGCATGTTGCATATTGTAGTGATAGTAATGGATATTGGAGATATAAAAGATTAGATAGTTTTTTGAGTGAATGCCATGATAGGGTACAAATATTGACACATCCAGCTTGGTGGCAAAGAAAAGAAATGAAACCAAGAGATAGAATACTGAAGTGTATAAAGGGTAGGTATGATAGCACGATTAAAAAATATGACCAAACACTAAAAGATAATGGGAGAATAAATGTTAAGTAACTTGAGCGTATCGGATATTGCAAAATTTTTAAAAAAACCTTTTATTGGTTCTAATTTTGTCATCAGTGAATTTACATCCTTGGATATGGTAAAAGACAATTGCTTGACTTTCGCAAATAAGAGGTGCTTTAAGATTGATAATAATCTAAGATGCTTGATTATAGCCATAGACGATTTTGATATATGTAGTAATCCGCATGCAACTTTTATACTAAGTAAAAAACCTAGATTGGATTTTATAAGGGTTTTAAATGAATTTTTTCAAAAAAAAAGAGTTTTTGGCGTGGATGACTCTGTTAAGATTGGCTATAACTGTAAATTTGGCAAAAATTTATCAATAGGATATAACTCTGCAATAAAAGATAATGTTGTAATTGGCAGCAATGTTATAATAGAAGAAAACGTTGTCATAGAAGCCAATACAGTTATTGGAGACAACTGCTATATTAAGGCTGGTGCTCTAATAGGAGGTGCTGGATTTGGTTTTGAAAGAGATGAAAAAGGGGTTCCTATTAGATTTCCGCATTTTGGCAACGTAATAATAGGAAACAATGTTGAGATTGGTGCCAACACAGTCATAGCTAGAGCGACTTTAAATTCAACAGTAATAAAAGATAATGTAAAAATAGATGATTGTGTTTTTATTGCCCATAATGTTACAATAGAAAAAAATGTGTGTATTGTTGCCATGTCCGAAATAAGCGGCAGTGTAAAAATTGGAAAAAATTGTTGGATTGGACCAAATGTTACAATTAGGGATGGAGTTAGTATAGGGGATAATTCTTTTTTGGGTGCCGGTGTTTGCATTTTAAAAGACGTAGAGGCAAATAAAACCCTAGCATCTATAAGTAATTTGAGCATGAGGGATGTAGCTAGGCTTAATAAAACAATACAACTTGGAAAAAAATATGTTAAGTGATAATTTTAGCGGTATACCAATAGAAGATATTCATATAGGAATGTACGCTTTATATACTCAAACAATAACAGATGCGGATATTAAAATATTTTCCGGAGTATCCGGAGATAAAAACCCAATACATATGTGCGATGAATATGCTCAAAGGTCAAGATATAAAAAAAGAATTGCACATGGTATGATGTTGGCTTCATATTTTTCGTCTTTGTTTGGGACAAAACTACCAGGACATGGCAGCATATATGTTTCCCAGTCGCTAAATTTTAAAAGACCAATTTATATTGATGATACGGTTACTGTTAAAGTTGAAGTAGCCGATGTTAATTTGATAAAACGAAGAGTATATTTTAAAACAACGTGCTCGGTTAAGAGTAAGGTCGTGATCGACGGTGTGGCTGAAATATACATACCACTTGTTAAAGGGTAAAATTTGTTTAAAAAATTTTTTTTATATATTTTAATAAAAATACAATTTTTTGTTTTAGCATTACTATATTTCATTTTTTCGAGGTTTGGTTGTAATGTTAAAGATGTTCATAGTTTTGTAATAGGCGTAGATGAAATAGCTAATAATATATTTTTTATAGGAAATATCTTAACAAATTCAACTACTGTGTGTCTATGTAGAAACAAATTTTATAATTCAAAATACGATCACTCTTTAATAAAATTTAGAAGCAGCTTATTTTACTGGTCTTGCAGAATCGTTTATGGACCAATTCTTTTGGCTTATTTAGCTACTAAAAATACTCATTTTTTTTACATATGGGATACAGGTTTTACATTGGATAGAAATTTAGAGTTTAAATTTTTAAAGAGAAAACATAAAAAAATAATTTGCTTGTTTGTTGGCGATGATATAAGATCAATAATAAGAACAGTGGACCAATCAAAAAAGTTAGATATAGATACTTATGCGAATTATTATGGCTTTATTGATCGAAATTTCTTTAGTATTGATTATGATAACAAGAAAAAGATGACTGCTAATTCTGCTGATCTATACGCAGATATAATTTTTGGTTCAGATATAGATCAGATTTCATATTTACATAAAAAATCTGAGCCTTGGTGCTATGTTTACGATAAAAAAAATTTTTATAAAGATAATAGTAAATTCAATACCAAAATTATTAGGGTTTTGCACGTACCATCAAATGCCATACTGAAAGGCACTCCTTTAGTTAGGGCGGCCATAAAAAAATTAAAGGCTCAAGGTTATAGTTTTGAATATATAGAACTTGTTGATGAGCCGAATCATATAGTCCTAGAAAAACTTAGGGGCTCTCATATAGTTCTAAATAGCTTTTACGGCTATGTGCCAGGTCTGTTTGGTGTGGAAGCAATGGCAAATAATTGTGCAGTACTAATGTCTGCGGAACTTGATATTGAATTTTTAAAAAATAAGAATACTAATGATATATGGCTTATGACAAAATACTGGGAAATATACGATAATCTAAAGTATCTACTTGATAACCCCGAGAAAATTAAATATTATGCAAATAACGGTTATGATTTTGCATTTAATTACTATACATACGACTATGCAAAAAAATATATTAATGACTTATTGTTATCAAAAGAAATTCTATAAAATATGATTAAAATTTTCTTTTCTAATAGCCTGATGTATATATTATGCAATATTTTAACAAAAGGTATTTCATTTTTTTTGTTGCCAGTATATACTAGGTTGTTATCGCCAAATGAATATGGGATTTTGGATTTATTTACTGTTTTGGCCTCCATGATAAATTTAGTAATTACTTTTGAAATTTCACAAGCCCTTGCTAGATATTATCATGATGCGAGTGATGATTTGCAAAGAAGAATGTATACTTCTACTTCTTTTTTATTTACTGTAGCTATGTACTTAGTTTATGTTGTTATTTCCTGTGTGTTTAGTGAACAATTTAGTTTTTGGTTGCTAGACAGTAAAAATAAGGAGGAAATTTTTATACTAGCTTCTATTTTTATAGCAAGTAGTGGGATTTTTTATTTTATTCAAAATCACTTAAAATGGAGAATAATGCCCAAAACAATTGTTTTCACAAGTATACTAAATTCCATCATTGCTACTTTTATTACTATTTTTTTACTTTTTACTACAAATTTAAAGGTTGAATCGATTTTTATTGGTCAAATAATTGGATGTGTTATAGGCTCTGTGGTTGGTATACATAGCGCTAAGCTCGATTACGGAATAGTATTTAGTTATACTAAATTAAAGGAAATGATAGCATTTTCATTTCCTTTGGTATTTTCTGGTATTGGTATATTTATTGGAGCCAATATAGATAGAATGGCAATAAAAAATTTTATTGGTCTTGATGAGCTTGGAATTTATGGGGTTGCATATAGAATAGCATCTATTTCTAGTTTAGTAATAGTTGGATTTCAACAAGCTCTTACTCCATTGGTTTACAAGCACTATCTCGAAAGTGATACCCATGTGAATATTTCTAAAATTTTTAATATTTTTTGTTTATTAATGATTTGTATTGTCACAGGAAGTATATTATTCTCAAAAGAAATTCTTTTTATTTTTACAACAAAAAATTACTACGCTGCAAGCTCATCGATACCTATTTTAACTTTATCTATTTTTTTGGCTGGCATGTATATATTCGCACCAGGGATAAGTATAGCAAAAAAAACTTACCTTACAGTAATAGTTACTGCTATATTTGCTTTATTGAATATAATTTTAAACTGGATATTTGTGCCAAAATTAGCTTCTTTGGGTGCAGCTTTTGGGACTCTTATTAGCTCTGGAGTATCTTTTTTTATATACGTTTTTTTGTCATATAAGTATTATCCCATACACTATTCACTTATAAAAATAGTATTTACATGTATTATGATTTTTTCTTTTTCTTATATTATTATATATTTTCTTAATGAAATTAGTTTGTTTAATATGGTGGTTAAAATTTTATTCTTATTTATAATATTTATTGTTGTATATGCATTAGTGGTTAAAGTAGGTTAATTTTGCACAATACTCGTATAATATTAGAATTAAAAAAAATAGTTTTCGTGGAGATTTTATGTGTGGAATAAGTGGAATAATCAATAAGAGCAATGTTGCTGTGGCAAAAGATGAAATAAAAAATATGAATGATTTGATAGTTCATAGAGGGCCAGACGATGAGGGCTTTTTTTATGGCAAAAATTTTGCATTAGGACATAGAAGATTATCTATCCTGGATCTTAGCAAAGATGGTCATCAGCCTATGAGCTATATGGAAGATAAATATACAATAACATATAACGGTGAAATTTTTAATTATTTAGAGATAAGAAAAGAGCTTGAAGAATTTGGATATAAATTTAACTCAAAAACTGATACCGAAGTTATTTTAGCAAGCTATGATCGATGGGGCAAAGATTGTGTCGAAAAATTTAATGGAATGTGGGCTTTTGCAATATATGATAAAAAAGAAGATATATTGTTTTGTTCAAGAGATAGATTTGGAGTAAAGCCATTTTATTTTACGCAGACAAAAGATAAATTTGTATTTGGCTCAGAGATAAAACAACTTTTAAATTTCTGCAATAGCAAATTTGTAAACAAGACCTTGCTAATTGATTTTTTGGCTACCGGTATGCTAGAACATACTAATGAAACATTTTTTGAAGGTATCTATAAACTAGAGCAAGCTCATAATATGATTTATGATTTAAAAACTCATAATTTTAAAATTAAAAAATATTACGATATAGCACTAAATGAAAATAATAAAAAATTAGATGAAACTCAAAGCGTAGATTCGGTTTCAAAAAATTTAAAACAAGCAATTAGATTGAGGTTGAGATCGGACGTTAAAGTCGGAACTTGTCTTAGCGGAGGGCTTGATAGCTCGAGTGTGGCAGCGCTTGCTTCTATGGCATATACCAATGATGAGGAAAAATTTATAGCCATTCATGCAAAATCAATAGAGGAAAGTACAGATGAAAGTATATATGCACAAATGGTGGCGCAGCATTGCGACTTAAATTTACAAATAGTGGAGCCAAGTACACAAAAATTTATTGATAACATACAAGAAGTTGTTTATACGCAAGAGGAACCATTTGGTGGCCCATCTATTTTTATGCAGTATTTTGTTATGCAAAAAGCAAAGGATTTAAACTGTAAGGTTATGTTGGATGGCCAAGGTGGTGACGAGACTCTACTTGGATATGAAAAGTATTACCCAGCAATTTATTTAGATATGTTTAAAAATTTTGGTTTAGTGTACTGTTTAAAAGAGATAATGAGGTCAAATAAAAATAACTCAAAATTGAGTTTATTTGGGATATTGAAATATATAGTTGGAAGTTTATTTTTTGGGATAAGAAAAATTTACATTAAAAGAAATGTTAGTTATTTAAAAGCTTTTGAAAATAAATTTTTATTCTTGGGGAATTTGTCAAAAAAATATTTCAATATAGATGAGATGCAAAAATATGAAATTTTTACCACAAATTTACCAGCGCTTTTGAGATATGAGGATAAAAACTCAATGAGACACTCTATCGAAACCAGACTTCCATTTGTAGATTATGTAAATTTAGAAAATTCTCTGAGCATAAATGCAAAATACAAAATTAAAGATGGTTGGAGTAAATATGTCTTAAGAAAGGTTATTGATAGCTTTTTGCCAAATGAAGTAGTTTGGCGAAAAAATAAATTTGGTTTTAATGCGCCTGATAATATTTGGTTAAATAGTATCAAAGATAAAATGAAAGAGGATATATTAGGCTCTGATATTATTAAGTCTGTTGCCGATATGGAGCATTTAAAATTTAAGCTTAATAGCATGAATATACTTATAATGTGGCGTCTTTATTGCGTGAGTGTTTGGGAGAGAGTTTATGATGTTCAAGCAAAATAGTAGTGTTACGTTAGTGGTATTAAATAATTTTAAAAATGACAGTAGGGTATTGAAAGAAGCACAAACCTTGCAAAGCAATGGTTATAATGTGAAAGTTGTTGCACTTCATGAAGAGCCACTATTAGAATTTGATAATATATCTAACATTTCTATTCATAGAATTAGGTTGAAAACTAGAAATTGGTCAAAGCATAAAATAATTCAAATAATAAAGTATATGGAATTTTTATATAAATTTATAAAAGAATATAAAAAATCAGATATTCTCCATTGCAATGATCTTGATACTTTGCCTATAGGTGTTTTGATAAAAATATTTTTTAACAAAAAAGTTAAAATTGTTTATGATGCGCATGAATTTGAAATAAACCAAAAGCCGCATCAAAGTAAAATATCCATAAAGCTACTATATTTTTTAGAAAAATTTCTAATCAAATATACTGATGCTTGTTTTACTGTTAGTGAGTCTATAGCAGATGAATATTATAAAATGTATGCAGTTAAACCAACAATATTATACAATTCTCCAAAATTTATTAAACCAAAAAAAACAGATATTTTTAGAGAGAAATTTTCTATTAAACAAAGCTCTATAATTATGCTTTATCAAGGAGGGTTAAGCCGCGGTAGAGGTCTTGAATTATTACTGGACGCCTTTAAAATTCGCAAAGATGATATTGTAGTGATTGTTTTTATGGGATATGGTGAGCTTGAAGAAACTATTAAAGATTATGCAAATAAATATAGCAATATATTCTATCATGTCGCAGTTTCTCCAAATGAATTATTAGATTATACTTCTTCTGCTGCTGCTGCTGTATCGTATATTTACAATAGTTGCCTTAATTATTATTATTGTATGCCAAATAAATTTTTTGAATATACTATGGCTGGACTTCCAGTCTTGGTTTCAAATTTAAAGGATTTAAGCGAAAATGTAAAAAAATATAACCTTGGTGTAGTGGTTGACGAAGATACGCCATATGGAATAAATAAGGCAATTGATGAGCTATTGCAGATAGATTTTGAAGTGCTAAGAGCAAATGCCTTAAAATTTGCCAAAGAAAATTCTTGGGAAATTCAAGAAAGAAAGATGATTGCTGTTTATGAGGAACTAAAAAATGGTTGTTAAAATCTCTCACCTTACTTCAGCTCATCCTAGATATGATACTCGTATATTTTTAAAAATGTGTAGCTCTCTAGCAAAAAAAGAAAATTATAACGTGAGTTTGGTTGTTGCAGATGGCAAAGGTGATGAGATAAAAAATGGATTAAGTATATTGGATGTGGGTGTAAATGCTGGTAACAGATTTACACGTATGACAAAAGTTACTGGAAAAATTTTTAAAAAAGCTATTGAGCTAGATAGCGATATTTATCATTTACATGATCCGGAGTTAATGCCGGTTGGTCTAAAACTTAAAAAACTTGGGAAGAAAGTTATATTTGATTCACATGAAGATGTAGATAAGGATATTTTATCAAAAGAGTGGATACCTAAAAATCTAAGAAGTATTGTTTCTTTCATTTATGCTTCTTATGAAAGGTATGCTTGTAAAAAATTTGATTATATTGTTACCGCTACGCCACATATTAGAGATAAATTTTTAAAAATAAATAAAAATTGTATTGATATTAATAATTTTCCTATTTTAAATGAGCTTCTAACTAGCGTATCATGGGCTGAAAAAAAAGACGAAGTTTGTTATATAGGTGGAATTTCTAGAGTCAGAGGCGTTATAGAGATTATAAAAGCTATTAAAAGTATAGAAGGTGTTATGCTAAATTTGGTTGGAGAGTTTGACAATATTAGCTTTTCAAAAGATGTTAGGAAGCTAATTGAAGAAGCAAAGGTAAAAGAATATGGTTTCTTGGATAGAAAAGGAGTTTGTAATGTGTTAAAATTTTCAAAAGCCGGTCTTGTTGTTTTATATCCTATTGTGAATTATCTTGATTCTTTACCTATAAAAATGTTTGAATATATGAGCGCAGGGATTCCAGTGGTAGCTTCAAATTTTCCACTTTGGAAAGAAATTATCGAAAAAAATAGATGTGGAGTTTGTGTTGATCCGCTAAGTCCAAAGGATATAGCCAAGGCTATAAACTTTATCGTGCAAAATCCACAAATTGCCCAAAAAATGGGAGAAAATGGCAAGAGGGCTATTTTGGAAAAATATAATTGGCAAATTGAGGAGCAAAAATTGTTTAATATTTATGAAGGTCTACTAAAATGAAACTTCTGACAATTTTAGGCGCAAGACCACAGTTTATAAAAGCAGGATCGGTGAGCCGTGAGATATCCAAATTTGATAGCATCAAAGAGATTATAGTTCATACTGGCCAGCACTATGATGCAAACATGAGTGATATATTTTTTGATGAGATGCAAATACCAAAGCCAAACTATTTTTTGGGCATTGGAGGTAAAACTCATGGTGCTATGACCGGACAGATGATGGAGAAAATAGAAGAGATAGCTTTCAGTGCAAAGCCAGATATGATAATGGTATATGGCGATACAAATTCTACATTAGCTGGTGCATTAGTTGCTTCAAAGCTGCACATAAAGCTCGCACATGTTGAAGCTGGGCTAAGAAGTTTTAATACAAAAATGCCCGAGGAGATCAATAGAATTTTGACAGATCGTGTGAGTCAAATTTTATTTTGTCCTACTGATACCGCAGTGCAGAATTTGAAAAACGAAGGTTTTGAAAAATTTGACTGCAAAGTAATAAAAAGTGGCGATGTAATGCAAGATGGGGCAATATTTTATAAAAAGTTTGCAAAAAAGCCAAATCTGAATGTTGATAAAAAATTTATACTTTGTACTATACATAGGGCCGAAAATACAGATAATGAGGTTAGACTTAAGGCTATTTTTGAAGCTTTAAATGATATAGCTAAAAATATCCAAGTTATCTTACCGCTTCATCCAAGAACCAAAAAGATATTGCAAAATTTAAACATAAACACTATAAATCTTACCATTATAGAGCCGGTTGGTTATTTGGAAATGACATGGCTTATTGATAATTGCTTTTTTGTAATGACCGATAGCGGAGGACTTCAGAAAGAGGCATTTTTCTTTAAAAAACAGTGTATTACATTACGTGATGAAACGGAGTGGGTGGAGCTTGTAAAATGCAAGGCAAATATTTTAGTGGGTGCAAATAAAGATAAAATTTTAGCTGCCTTTTCAACTATAAAAACTTTTGATGAAAATAATTTGGAATTAAATTTATATGGCAATGGTAAGGCAAGCGAGATAATAGTTAAAGAGATATTAAATGCCTAAAAGTGTTGTATTTATTGGACATTATAATGGCGCTAAGGATGATTTCGATACTAGACATTTTTTCTTTGCTAAAGAATTGGTGGGGCTTGGCTATAAAACAACAATAATTAATGCTGCATTTTCTCACCGTATCCATGACGCAAAGCTTATAGATAATCAATATATTTCACACATTGATAGTGGAGTTAGTTTTTTTAGTATAAAAACACCATTCTATAAAGGTAATGGACTTAGACGCATAGTAAATATGTTTGCATTTGTGTTAAATTTAATAAAATGCACAAAAAAACTATTAGTTGAAATAGGAAATATTGATGTTATTATAATGGCCTCTCCGCATCCGTTTGCTATTTTTGCCGCAAAATTTATGGCAAATAAAGCAAAAGCCAAACTAATAATTGATATTAAAGATATATGGCCATTATCTATTACAGAATTGACGAGTGCAAAAAAATATCATCCATTTGTAATGCTCACAAAGCTGACGGAACTTTTTGCTTATAGGGTTCAAGATAAGATTATATCTCCTCTTAATAATATAAATGAATATTTTTATGATTCTGGTCTTAACATTCAAGCTAAGCATATTCCTACTGGACTTGACTTGGATTTTTATGAAAATATAAATCATAAAAATTTACAAATAGATATACCAAGTGATAAATTTATAGTCGGTTATATAGGAGGTATTACGAAATCGAATGCTATAGAATTTTTACTAGAGAGTGCCAACTATTTTTTACAAAATTATAAAGATATTTTATTTTTAGTTGTGGGAGATGGGTCTAATAAAAATAATCTAGTAAAAAAATATAATTCAAGTAATATTTTGTATATAGATGCAGTTAAAAAAGAGGAAGCTTTTATGATAATGTCTAAATGTGATGTTTTGTACCGTGCAATGTTACCATTAAAAATTTATAGTTACGGGATATCTCCACTTAAAATGAATGAGTACATGTTTGCTGGTGTGCCAATAGTTCATTCTTTTGACTATAAGGAGCATGATATTGTAATGAAAGCAGGATGTGGTATTAGCGTTAAATCTGGTAGTATGCTTGAAATACAAAACGCTATCTTGAAAATTTACAATATGCCAAAAGAGGAAAGAGAACAAATGGGGCAAAATGGTAAAGAATATGTTAAAAATAATTTATCATATAAAGTATTAGTTAAAAAAATGATAGAAGTTTTATGACTAAACGCCTTTTTTAGTAAAAATAATTACGATAGTTTTTGCTATGATCTTTATCTCCAGCCAAAGTGACCAGTGCTTTATGTAGTAAAGATCATACATCAGCTTTTGTTTAGCGTCAAGTGAATTCGCGCCGTAAGGGTAGTTTACCTGTGCCCAGCCGGTAATCCCTGGGCGGACGATGTGGCGTTCATTGTAGTAAGGTATCTCTTTTTCAAAGAAATTTATCCAATATCTTCGCTCTGGCCTTGGGCCTATTAGGTGCATCTGCCCTCGAAGCACATTTACGCACTGTGGCACCTCGTCGATGCGAGTTTTACGCATAAAATCGCCAAATTCAAAGACTCTCTCATCGTTTTTGCTAGCAAATTTAGCCCCATCTTTTTCAGCATCAACCACCATCGAGCGAAATTTGATGCATTCAAATTCTCTGTTGCCCAGCCCAACCCTGTTTTGCAAGAAGTAAAGGCTGCCAGGGGACTGCTCGTCTATCTTTTTCTTTACATAAAATTTAAGCACAAAAAGTATCACAAGAAGCAGCGAGCAGCTTGCGTAGTCGATCACGCGTTTTAAGGCGTATTCAAAGGCATTGTAAGGCTTGATATCGTTTAAAAAGTTTAAATTTTCGCCATTTTCTGGGATGTAGCACTTTTGCAGATAAATTTCTAAAAAGCTCTCCACATTTAGAAATTTGATCTTTTTATACTTCGTCTTAAACTGCAAAAGCGTGAGAAATCTCACCAGCTTGCTATCAAAGGGCTTTTGGGTATTTAGCACTATTAGCCTCTGATCGCCTGATTTTATGAGATTTTCTAGCGCGCTTCGAAGAGCTTTTGCGTCGCTAGTTTCTGGGGATAGAAAATTTACCTGACCAAATTTCTTCCTAAGCTTCTCTAGCTCTAGTTTGGTGAAAGTATATTTTTCGCCAAGGATGATCATAGGCCTATCCCTTTATCTTTATTTTAAATTTGCATTATAAAATTCGTCTAATTATACCCAAACGTGCTAATTGCATTTTTAAAAAAAGAGTTAAGGTTAAAATATGTCTCATAAATTTCTTGCTGTGCTTGTTTTAGCGCTCATATGCGCCATTTCTTTTACGCTCTCAAACACACTTTTGACTAAATTTCACACCAGCCCACTCATCATCTCTATTATTTTAGGTGCTATTTTTGCAAATCTTTTTACAAAACAGACTCAAATTTTAAAAAGTAGTGGCGTCGTAGCGATCGCTGGGAAGCAAATTTTAAGGCTAGGCATCATACTTTTTGGCTTTAACATAAGTCTTAGCGAGATCGCAAGTGTCGGCACTCTTGGCGTGATATACGCATCATTTATGGTATTTGCGACCTTTTGCTTTGCGCTTTTTGTAGCCAAAGCCTTGGGACTTAGCAAGGATAGTGCCGTGCTCATTGGCTCAGGGGCAAGTATATGCGGTGCAGCTGCTGTTATGGCTACACAAAATGAGATAAAAGCAGACGCAAACAAGCTTGCTATCGCCATTTGCACGGTGGTGCTCTTTGGGACTATTGGCATGTTTATCTATCCATTTATCGCTAAATTTCTAGCTCTCACGCCACACCAAACCGGTTTTTTTATCGGTGGCTCACTTCACGAAGTAGCCCATGTAGTGGCAGCCTCAGCGGCATTTGACGGCACAGTAAGTAGCACTGCCCTCATCATAAAAATGCTTCGCGTCATCATGCTAGTACCATTTTTGTTTTTGCTAAATTTCTTAAATTTAAGCCAAAATAGCGGTGGTTCAAAGCTAAAGAGCATACCATGGTTTGCGCTATTTTTCTTAGTGGCGATCTGCGTTAGATCTTTGCCATTTTTCCCTGAAAATTTGGTGCAAATTTTAAAGCTAGCCGCTAGTATCTGTCTTTGCGTTGCGATGTGTGCTTTGGGATTTGGGATAGATAGGAGTATATTTAAAGCGACGGGCAAAAAGCCATTTTTGCTAGCATTTTTTATATTTTTATGGCTTATTTGCTCATCGCTTGTTTTTGTTAAGACTCTTTGCTAGTTTTTAGCTTTTGCAAAAACTCTTCGATGTTGTATTTTGCCCTGTAAGCTGGACTCAAAAGATGTATCAAAATGTCGCCAAGGTCCATCACGATCCAATCAGGCGAGCTCTCAGTGCCTATAAATCTCTCCCCAAGAGGCTTAAGTTCCTCTTTTAGATCCTCAGCCAGCGAGTAAGCGTGCCTCTCGCCAAGCGTAGTAGCGATAACTACGGCCTTTACGAAATAATCATCTCCGCTCATATCAAACACTTGTATCTCTTCAGCCTTTTTTGCGTCTAAAACCTTAACTATACTTTCGGTGCGCTCTTGCATCGATCTTTCCTGCATCTTTAATCCTTGGTAAAAATTTATAATCTCATCTTTTATCTCGCTAGGCAGCTCATCAAGCCCCTTTTGGTGCCTGATCTGCGACGAGCTAACATCCACGTGCACGTCCATTTTTTGTAAATTTTGCGGAATTTCTATGTGATTGCGCTTGGCGATCACAAACTGCACTAAGCTTTTTAGCTCCTCGTAGCCATGCCACTTATCAAGCGTGGCTAGGTGGTCAGCGCCTATTATGAGATAAAATTTCTCTATCTTGAATTTCTCATACAAATACTTAACCGTCTCTATTGTAGGCACTGGACGAGCTAAATTTATCTCATAGTCTGAGATCTCGACCTTCTCTAGGCCGCCCCAAATTTCTCTTATCCACTTTAGGCGAAGCTCTGGCGGAGCTGAAAATTCGCTCTTAAAGGGACTTATAAAAGTTGGCATGATGATGAGCTTGTCGATGTCAAGGCCGCTTAGTGCCATTTTCACAATGCTATCGTGTCCTAAATGAACCGGATCAAAGCTCCCGCCAAAAAGTGCTAACTTCATCTATTAAAGTGCCTTGTTTATATTTGTTTTAAAATTCTTTTTTGTAGAATTAGGCGTAATTATATCAAAAGGAGCTAAGATGTCAGTTAAAGTAGCAATAAACGGCTTTGGGCGTATCGGTAGGTGTGCTGCTCGTATTATTTTAGAGCGTGATGATGTTGAGCTTGTCGCTATTAACGACACCGCAACAAGGGATATGACGAGGTATTTGCTCAAATACGACAGCGTTCATGGCGAATTTAAGCAAGACGTTAAGGTGATAAGCGACGATTTTATAGAAGTAAATGGCAAAAAGATAAGAGTTTTTTCTACAAGAGATCTAAACGAGCTTAGCTACGCAGACTACGGCGTAGACGTGGTTTTAGAGTGCACTGGCAAGTTTTTAACCACCGAAAAATGTGAGCCATATCTTGCTCGCGGCGTCAAAAAAGTCGTCATGAGCGCTCCAGCAAAAGATGATACAGCGACATTTGTAGTTGGCGTAAATGACGATAAATACGCAGGCGAGGCGATCGTCTCAAACGCAAGCTGCACCACAAACGGCCTAGCTCCAGTAGCAAAGGTGTTAAACGATAAATTTGACATCGTAAAAGGGCTGATGACTACGATCCACGCATATACAAATGGCCAGAGCCTAGTTGATGTAAAGGCAAAAGATTTTCGCCGCTCACGCGCTGCAGCGCTAAATATCGGACCTACGACCACCGGAGCTGCAAAAGCGATCGCTAAAGTGCTCCCCGAGCTAAGCGGCAAGCTGCACGGTCAAGCGGTGCGCGTGCCAGTGGCAAACGTCTCTATGGTCGATCTAACGGCGGTTTTAAAAAGACCAGCTAGCAAAGATGAGATAAATGAGGCATTTAGGGCGGCTGCGGAGTCAAATTTAAAGGGAATTTTGTCTATTGATGACGACTACAGAGTTAGCAGCGACTTTTGCACAAGCACCTTTAGCAGCATCGTAGCTAGCGACACTACGCAGGTTATCGCTGATGATATGGTGAAGGTCTTTGCGTGGTACGACAACGAGTGGGGCTACTCAACAAGGCTTGTTGATCTTGCTAAGATCGTGGCTACAAAGTAAATTTAAAGGGTAAAAAATGAGTGATATTTTATCGATCAACGACCTTGAGCTTAATGGTGCAAAAGTCTTTATAAGGTGCGATTTTAACGTGCCTATGGACGAGTTTTTAAACATCACTGATGATCGCAGGATCCGCTCGGCGATACCAACTATCCGCTACTGCTTGGACAATGGCTGCAGCGTGGTTTTGGCCAGTCACTTAGGGCGTCCAAAAAACGGCTATGAAGAGAAATTTTCGCTTCAAGGTGTGGCAAAGAGGCTATCAAGGCTGCTTGATAGAGAGGTGATATTTGCTGAAGATGTGATCGGAAATGACGCTAAAACAAAGGCTGCGGCTCTAAAGCCAGGCGAAATTTTAATGATAGAAAATTTACGCTTTGAAAAGGGCGAAACCAAAAATGACGAGGCTTTGGCAAAAGAGCTTTCAGGCTTTGGCGAATTTTACATAAATGACGCATTTGGCGTTTGCCACAGAGCTCACGCATCGGTTGAAGCGATCACTAAATTTTATGATGAGAAGCACAAAGCAGCGGGATTTTTACTACAAAAAGAGATAAATTTCGCTCAAAATTTGATAAAACATCCATCACGTCCATTTGTCGCAGTCGTGGGTGGCTCAAAAGTAAGCGGCAAACTTCAAGCCCTACATAACCTTCTGCCACGCGTCGATAAGCTCATAATTGGCGGCGGCATGGCATTTACATTTTTAAAATCACTTGGCGAAAACATCGGAAATTCGCTCCTTGAAGAAGAGCTCATCGAAGATGCAAGGCAAATTTTACAAAAAGGCAAAGAGCTAGGAGTGAAAATTTACCTGCCAGTAGATGTCGTCGCTGCTCAGACATTTTCAGCTGAAAGTGCCGTAAAATACGTCCCTGCGCAGGAAATCCCAAATGGCTGGATGGGACTTGACATCGGACCAGCATCGATTAGGCTATTTAAAGAGGTTATCGCAGATGCACAAACCATCTGGTGGAACGGACCTATGGGCGTTTTTGAGATGGATAAATTTAGCAAAGGCAGCATAAAAATGAGCCACGCTATCATCGACACTCACGCAACTACCGTTGTTGGCGGTGGCGATACGGCTGACGTGGTCGAGCGCGCAGGCGACGCTGATGAGATGACATTTATCTCAACTGGCGGTGGTGCGAGCTTGGAGCTAATAGAAGGCAAAGAGCTGCCTGGCATAAAACCGCTTAGAAAAGAGGAGTAGGTCTTGAAATTTCTAGCGAATTTAAAGTGCAACCACACAAGAGAGAGCTTTAGAGAGTACGCGAAAATTTTAGACGAAAATTTAAGCGCAAACGACGACGTGAGCGTCTTTGCTCCGGCTAGTGCCTTTGATGAAAAAAGGCATCTTTTTAGGCTTGGAGCGCAGAATTTCTACCCATGCGAGAGTGGGGCATTTACTGGCGAGATCGGCAAGGCGATGCTTGATGAATTTGAGATCAAAGATGTGCTGATCGGCCACTCTGAGAGGCGTGAAATTTTAAACGAAAGCGAGGAGTTTTTGCGAGCGAAATTTGACTTTGCCGCAAAAAATGGCTGGAACATGATCTACTGCATCGGCGAAAATTTAAGCACAAACGAAAGCGGAGCGACCAAAGAATTTCTAAGCCGTCAGCTTGAAAATATAGACCTTGGCTATAAAAATTTAGTCATCGCCTACGAGCCGATCTGGGCGATAGGAACTGGCAGGAGCGCTAGCATAGAGCAGATAGATGAGGTGCTAAGTTTTTTAAAGACAAAGGCAAACGTGCCGCTACTTTACGGCGGAAGCGTCAATGCAGCAAATATCGCTGATATCGCAGGTATAAAAAGCTGCGATGGGGTTTTGGTAGGCACAGCTAGCTGGGATGCGAATAATTTTTTAAATTTGATACGCGTTGTCTCGTGAGCGCTTTTTAATGAGTTCGAAATTTTAAGTCTGCGACAGGCTATTTGCCTAGTCTTGACTTAAAATTTCTACACAACATTAAAATTCATCTCACGATACTGCCGCTATTAAATTTGGTTTAAAATTTAAATATCGCTCAAAAGCCAAGCAAAAATAGAAAGGAGAAATAATGATTTTAAAAGGTAAAAAAGGTCTAATCGTAGGCGTTGCCAACGCCAAGTCGATAGCTTATGGCATCGCAAAAGCTTGTCACGATCAAGGTGCGCAGATGGCATTTACATACCTAAACGACGCTCTTAAAAAGCGCGTAGAGCCGATCGCTGAGGAGTTTGGTAGCAAATTCGTCTACGAGCTTGATGTAAATAACCAAGCACATTTAGACGGGCTTGCAAATCAAATCAAAAAAGACCTTGGCGAGATCGATTTTGTCGTGCATGCGGTGGCTTACGCACCAAAAGAGGCGCTTGAGGGCGAGTTTGTAAATACAACAAAAGAGGCATTTGACATAGCGATGGGCACTAGCGTTTATTCGCTACTAAGCCTTACTCGCGCGGTCCTACCGGTGCTAAAAGATGGCGGCTCGGTGCTAACTCTTACATATCTTGGCGGACCAAAATTTGTGCCACACTACAACGTAATGGGCGTTGCAAAAGCGGCACTTGAAAGCTCAGTTCGCTACCTAGCACACGACCTTGGCGCTAAAAATATCCGCGTAAATGCGATCAGTGCAGGCCCTATCAAAACGCTTGCCGCAAGCGGTATAGGCGACTTTAGGATGATTTTACGCTACAACGAAGTAAATAGCCCGCTAAAACGCAACGTCACCACTGAAGACGTCGGCAACAGCGCTATGTATCTGCTTAGCGACCTAGCTAGCGGCGTAACAGGCGAGGTTCACTACGTAGATTGTGGCTATAACATCATGGGCATGGGCGACGTGGCTACCGATGCCGAGGGCAACACGATCCTAGCTTGGGACGCAAAATAATCTACTGATATAAATTTTGGCGGGGCGACTCGCCAAATTCTTCTTTTAAATTTCACCAAATTTATCGAAAGGACAGAAAATGAGAGCTTTAGACGAGCTTATAGATACAAATGAGCCAGGCTGGGCGCTGATCGAAGAGTGGCTAAAAGAGGCTAAAAACGACTATGAAATTTTACCTCGCGATGAGAGTAGGGCGCAAAGCGAGCTTTTAGGGCTTCAGGTCACCACTCGATCACCGATGGGAGCGCTTGTTTATGGGTGCGGCGGCATAGTGATAGATGGTGGTTGGTTGCGCCTGCTTGGCTCAGGATGCGAGCAGATGAAGCGCGGAATTTATAGCTTCAACCTTGGCAAAAGCTTTAGCGAAGCAGGGCAGATGCCTAGCTATTTGTTCGTGGCGGACGATGTTTTGGGCGGATTTTTTGCGGTAAATGGCGGCGCCTTTGGTGGCAAAGCTGGCAACGTCTTTTACTACGCACCAGATAGCGGCAAATGGGAAGATACGCAGCTTGGCTACTCGCAGTTTTTATACTGGGCACTTTGTGGGGATATATCTAAATTTTACGAGCTTTACCGCTGGGATGGCTGGCGCGAGGATGTTAGAAATTTTAGCCTTGATAAGGTGATGTTTGCGCTACCACCGCTTCTTTGGCAAGACGCCGACGTAAGGGCGAGGCTAAAAGATATGAAAAAAGATGGCGTTAATATCGATGAGTATTTTGCTTCTTTGTTTAAGGAGAAGAAATAGGATTGTTTTTGTAAATTTCAGCTTTTGCAAATTTTAAAATCTTACTCACTCACCTTAGCAACTTACTAAATTTTGAAGCGTGATATGCTCGCTCATTAATTTTTAAAATTTGCCTGACACTCGCATGATGATAAAACGCATGCTGTGCGTTAGCACTGAGGCATGCCACCTCTAACGTCGTAGGGGTTAGGGGATTGTTAAGGGGGAAGGGAGCTCTTTTGCTTCGACTTCATCTCGCAACTGCAAGCAGACCGTAATTCAAGCCTCTTCTCCCTTAACAAAGAAGCAAACATTTAAATTTGATGAGATTGCTTTACAAATTTTAAAACTTTCATTCAATCGCAAGAATTGACTACTAAAATTTGGCTTCGCTTGTAGCTTAGCTCAAATTTTAGAGCCGAAATTGCTCGTTCATGAAATTTTAAAATTTACCCGAACTTTCTAAGTTGCAAGAGATAAATTCCTACAAATCCAAGAATTTAAACAAATATCCTAAAATAATCAAAAAATTTAAAGGAAATTTCATGCAAAGTAAGCTTTTTATGCCGCTTAAGATAGGCGGCATCGAGATCAAAAACCGCATTATCATGGCTCCGATGTGCATGTATGAGGTCAAAAAAGATGATGGCCGTCCAAGGTGCTTTCATAAGCTCCACTACGCTACAAGGGCGATCGGCGGTGTTGGTATGATCATCGTTGAGGCGACGGCTGTGGAGGCGCGTGGCAGGATCACCAAAAAAGACCTTGGGCTTTGGAGTGACGAGCAGATCGAGGCTCACGCGGAGCTGGTAAAAGGCTGCAGTAAATACGGCGCCAAAATGGCCATCCAGCTAGCTCACGCTGGCAGAAAGGGCACGTGTGAGGGCATCATAGCGCCAAGTGCTATCAAATTTAGCGAAGACTACGCCACGCCAAAAGAGATGAGCGCAGAGGATATCGCAAGCGTCAAGCAAAGCTTTGTGGAGGCGGCCATTAGGGCAAAGAGCGCAGGATACGAGGCTGTGGAGATACACGCGGCGCATGGATATTTGATAAATCAATTTTTATGCGCTGGCACGAACAAGCGAGGTGACGCATACGGCGGCACATTTGAAAACCGCATAAGGCTGCTGCTTGAAATTTTAAGAGAGATCAAAGCTGGCGCTAATATCACTGTTGGTGTTAGGATAAGTGCAAGTAGCTGGCTTAAGGGCGACTGGGACGTAGAAGATAGCGTAAAACTAGCGCGTGAGCTAGAGAAAAATGGAGCTGACTTTATCCACGTCTCAGCTGGCGGAGTCTATGCAAAAGTTGATAGCGCGCCTAAATTTACGCCTCTTTATCAAGCTGGCTATGCAAAAGCTGTGAAAAATGCAGTCAAAATCCCAGTCTTTGCAGTGGGCCTTATCACAAAGGCAAGCGAGTGCGAGGCGCTGCTGCTTGGTGATGTTTGCGACGGCGTGGCGCTTGGCAGAGAGCTACTGCGCAACCCATATTTTGCTTTTAGTGCCATGAAAGAATTTGGCGAAAATGACAAAATAGAAAATGCCTATAAAAGGGCATACTAAAATTTACGGCAAGGTGAGAGCCTTGCCAAATTTCACTTTTCTTAAATAAAATCACTAAAATTTACTTGCTATTTTTTCTATACAGCAAATACAAATTTCTATTTTCATAGCTATAAAATCGCATTTATTTTAAATTTTTACCTGAAATTTATATTTAAAATTATAATATTCAATCTCAAAATTAGATTATAAACTAAAATAGTAATTTTAATAATTAAACTAGGAGGAGAGATGAGATTTAAGGGCTTATTTAAGCTCTCTCTTGCAGCAAGCGTGGCAGTTTGTGCAAACGCAGCAGACGAGAGCGTGCTAAGCGGTGTTGAGGTGACAAGTAGCAGCGGTGGATACGGCATTGATGACATCAAAATTTCAACTAGAAACGCTGGCCTAGCAAAAGACGTGATGAGGGACATCCCTGGCGTTTATGTGGGCGGCACAAACGGCATGAATCAAAAAATTTATATGAGAGGCGTAAGTGACCGCGGTCTAAATATCACGATAGATGGCGCGAAACAAAATGGAAATACTTTTCACCATAACGCCGACTTGCTGATCGATCCTGATCTCATAAAGGCAATAGACGTCGAGGTTGGCTCAAGATCGGTCGTAAATGGCTCTGGCGCGCTTGGTGGCTCAGTCGCCTTTAAAACGGTCGATGCAAAAGACTTGCTAGAAAGCGGCGAGAAGATCGGCGCAAAGATAAAGACAGGATACGCCTCAAATAACAGCGAATTTTCTCAAGGCCTTATGCTTTTTACTGCCCCAGTTGTGAAGGGCTTGACTTTATAGCAGCTATTAATCACAAAGGCTACGACTATGGCAAAAGCGGCAATAAAAGAAAGATAGGTGGCGACGGAAACGACCTTAGCTATCTTCTAAAACTTGGTTATAGCTTCCTTGATGCACATAGAATTTCTATCTCAAGAGAGCATAATGAATTTAAAGGCATTTATCCATTTAGAGCAGAATTTGGTAGCTGGCATAATGGAGCAAATGTCGATGACTACCGCAAATATGAGCGTGATACGACGACGCTAAAGTATGAGTATAAGCCAAGCGATCTTTTGAATTTAGAGGTAACGGCATATAATACCGAGCACAAAAAAGATGACCCAGTCTTAAAAATTTTAGGCGTAAAGACAAATGGCATAAATGCAAAGGCTAAAAGCGTAGTCGAGACTGGTGCTTTGACGCAGACATTTAGATATGGTGCTGAGTTTTATCAAAGTAAAAATTTCAACAAACCAGATAATCACTACCCAGAAAAGGTAAATAACTACTCAATATACGCAGAAGATGCGCTAAATTTTAGCTCGCTAACCGTTACACCTGGCATCAGATACACTCATCACGAGCTAAAAAGCTACGATGGCAGAGCTGGAAATGTGAAGAGCTACACATATAAATTTAACGAATTTACCCCAGCGCTTGCACTTGATTATGAGATCATTAAAGGGCTTAACGCATTTGCAAGCTATGCGAGGGTCTTTAGAGGGCCTGACGTTATGGAGTCGATGATGGCAGGTGGAAGCAGAAGCTGGGAAGCAAACAAAGATCTGAAACCTACAACTGGCAACAGCTACGAAACTGGTCTTAAATACCACGGCGATATAAATGAAGCTAGCTCATATAACCTCTCTGCAAAATACTTCATGACAAAATATAAAAATTTAATAGTCGATAATAACGCAGCAGGTGGTAGAACAAATCCGATAATGATTAGAAAAAACGCTGGTGGTGCTGATATAAGCGGCGTTGAGCTACTTGCAAGGCTAAATTTAGACGCACTAAGCCTAGCTGCTAGCTACACTCATCAAAATGTAAAATATAAAGATAGAGTTGTAAATACTTCAACAGGCGGCTACTACGCTTCAAACGTCATCGGTTACCGCGATCAGGGCGATAAATACACATTTAACGCAGAGTACGCATTTTCAAGGATCGATACGCTAATAGGCTACAACCTAATCTACTTTGCCTCAAAAAATACCGTCTCAGCCAGCAATGATAAGAGCGATAATATACCAAGCTACGCAGTTAGCGACATCTACGCTACCTATGCACCAAGCAGCGGTAAATTTAAAGGGCTAGAGATAAATGCTGGAATTTACAACCTCTTTAACAAGGCATACGCTTCGCAGTCACAAAGAATGGCTGACTATACAGGTAATCAAAATTACATAGACTGGGAGCCAGGTAGAAATTTCAAGGTAAATGTATCTTATAAATTTTAACTTCACGGCAAGGTGAGAGCCTTGCCAAATTTCACTTTTACACAGCCTATTTTTCACACCTCGCTTTTTGCTGTTTGATTTAAATTTAATATAGTATCATTTGTGCGACTAAACTTTCAGGGGAGAAAATGAGGCAAAAGCACTTTGAAGTGGCAATTGTTGGAGCGGGCATTAGCGGGACGGCACTCTTTTACGAGTTGGCTGCATTTAGCGATATAAAAAAGGTCGCGCTTTTAGAAAAATATGACGGCGTAGCGACGCTAAATTCAAGCGGCAAGGGAAACTCACAGACCATCCACTGCGGCGATATCGAGACAAACTACACGCTAGAAAAGGCAAAAAAGGTCTCACAAGTGGCAAATATGCCAGTAAAATACGCTCTAAAATACAACTTAGAGGGCAAATATATGTTTGCTCATCAAAAGATGACGCTAGCCATTGGAGATGCTGAAGTAGAGCGCATCAAGGAGCGATACGAGAGCTTTAAAGAGCTGTTTGCTTATCTTGAAATTTATGACAAAGAGAAGCTAAAGCAGATCGAGCCAAATGTCGTTTTTGACGCAAATGGCAATGAGCGCCCAGAAAATATCATCGCCATTGGCACGCAAAATGGGCAATTTACGACGATGGACTTTGGCGGCGTGGCAAATTCGCTCGTGCAAAATGCGCTAAATTTAGGCGGAGATGGCTATGAGATCAGCTTAAGCTCAGAAGTGACTGATATGAAAAAGGTGGGCGATACCTTTCACATCAAGATAAATGACGGCGAGGTGATCACAGCAAACTACGTCGTAGTCGATGCTGGAGCGCACTCGCTATTTCTAGCTCACAAGATGGGTTATGGGCTTCATCTTAGCACGCTGCCAGTTGCTGGAAGCTTTTATTTCGCGAATAAGCGCCTGCTAAACGGCAAAGTCTATATGGTGCAAAACGACAAGTTGCCATTTGCCGCACTCCACGGCGACCCAGACATCCTAGCTAATGGCAACACTCGCTTTGGCCCAACAGCCCTTGTCATACCAAAGCTTGAGAGATTTCACGGCTGTTCTAGCTTTTTTGACTTTTTAAAGTGCTTAAAATTTGACAAAAACGTCCTTGAAGTCTTTACAAATTTACTAAAAGATGGGGATATAAGGTCATATATTTTGCGAAATTTCTTATTTGAAGTGCCATTTATCAACAAAAAAGAATTTGTTAAAGACGCCAGAAAGATCGTGCCAAGTCTAAGTGAAAATGACCTAAGCTACGCTGTAAATTTTGGTGGCGTAAGGCCACAGGTGATCGACCGCAATAAAAAAAGGCTAGAGCTTGGCGAGGGCAAGATCAGCACAGGCGAGGGCATAAGCTTTAACATGACGCCAAGCCCAGGGGCTACTAGCTGTTTTGAAACGGCGAGGGCTGATATGGAGGAAATTTGCAAATTCTTGGGTAAAAATTTTGACGAAGAGAAATTTAACGCCGAGTTTTTTGGGTAAGAAATGGGAATATTTGATATTTTTAAAAGAGGTGTGGATATGCCAAAAACAGCACAACAAAGAAAAGATGAGAGCATAAAAATTTTAAAAAAAGAGGGCGTGGCGGTGCTTGAGAGCTTGCCGCTTCGCTATGAAAATAGCGAGGTTATGCCAAGAGATATTGATGAGATAGTAAGGCGTGCAGTTTGCTCATTTACAGCGATCATGTGCGCTTGCACGATCCGTGATGAAGGCTCTTTGGGCGAAGAAAATATGGCGTGGGCAAAGAGCTTTTTAGGTGAAGCCTATGATGGGCTAAGCGTAAAAGAAAAAGAGGTCGTTGAGGACAGAGCCGATATGGACACGGCTGTGAATATGGGCTGGAAATATGAGTCGCTTTGGATCTTGCTTTGGGCGCTTGGTATAGCTGAAGATATCGGTCAGATGGATAAAATTTGTGACTGCGAGTTTGTGATGAATGTCTTTAGAGAGGGCGGGCTAAAAAGCCGTTCAAAGCTTCGCAGTATGGATGAAATTTTAAGTAAGCTTGATCTAGTTTATCGCTACCACTGGGCGTGCGTAAATGCAAGAGTAAATGGCACAAAGGCGGCTGGACTTGACGAAGAGGTCGTTATGGAGAGGCGAGCAGGGCTTGAGTGGCTATGCTGCAAAGGGCAAGAAAATGACGATTTGAGCGCTGAGTTTAACTGCTGGGACTATCCTGATCTAAATACATAAATTTACATTTTTGCACTAAAATAAGTCAAAATGAAAGGAAAAATATGAAAATTTTAGTAACTGGAACAGCTGGATTTATAGGATTTCACCTTGCAAATGCCATTGTGGCGCGCGGAGATGAGGTCGTTGGATATGACGTGATAAACGACTATTACGACGTAAATTTAAAGCTTGCGCGCCTAAAAACGGCTGGCTTTGACGTGAGCGAGATAGACTATGGCAAGCTTATCACCTCAAAAACGCATCCAAATTTAAAATTTATAAAAGCTGACCTAGCTGATGAAAAGACGATGAAAGAGCTTTTTACTAAGGAAAAATTTGACGTAGTTGTAAATTTAGCCGCACAAGCTGGCGTTCGCTACTCGCTCATAAATCCAAAAGCCTATATAGATAGCAACATCACAGGCTTTATGAATGTCCTCGAGTGCTGCCGCCACAATGAGATCAAAAATTTAGTCTATGCAAGCTCTAGCTCGGTTTACGGCTTAAATGAAAACATGCCATTTTCTACGCACGAGGGGGTCAATCACCCTATAAGCCTCTACGCAGCGACCAAAAAGAGCAACGAGATGATGGCGCACACTTATAGCCATCTATTTAACGTGCCAACGACTGGACTTCGCTTTTTTACGGTTTATGGACCATGGGGACGCCCTGATATGGCGCTATTTTTGTTCGTTGATGCCGCACTTAAAGATAAGAGCATCGACGTCTTTAACTATGGCAAGATGAAGCGCGACTTTACCTACGTGGACGACATCGTAAAAGGCATCATCAAGTGCATCGACAACCCTGCTAAGCCAAATCCAAATTGGGACGCAAAGCACCCAGACCCTGCCACTTCAAAAGCGCCGTTTAAGGTCTATAATATCGGCAATAATAGCCCAGTTGAGCTCATGGACTACATCAAAGCAGTTGAGATAAAGATCGGCCGTGAGATCAAGAAAAATTTTCTCCCACTTCAAGCAGGCGACGTGCCAGCGACATTTGCAGACGTGAGCGACTTGGTGGCTGATTTTGACTACAAGCCAAATACAAAAGTAAATGACGGCGTAGCTAAATTTGTCGAGTGGTATAGCGAGTTTTACGGGATAAAGATCTAAATGAGACGTTGCGAGTGGGCCAAGGGCGAGCTTGACATAGCCTACCACGATAATGAGTGGGGCAAGGTCATAAAAGATGATAGAAAATTTTTTGAGATGATAGTTTTGGAGGGCTTTCAATCGGGACTTTCGTGGCATGGGGTACTTCAAAAAAGAGAGGCTATGAGAGCGGCGTTTGACGGCTTTGACCCTGAAAAGATCAAGCTCTATGGCGAGGCTGAGATAGCTAAATTTATGCAAAACGAAGGGCTCATACGCAATAGATTAAAACTAAAATCGCTTTCTGTAAACGCCCTTGCATTTTTGTCTGTGACGCAAGAATTTGGTAGCTTTTATGACTATTTGTGGGGACATTTGCTAAAGAAATTCGACCCAAAATTTGACGGCAAACAGATCATCAATCACTATCAAAATATCAAGCAAGTGCCGGCAACCACGCCGATGTCTGACTTTGTGGCAAAGGAGCTAAAAAAGCGAGGGTTTAAATTTCTAGGCTCTGTTAGCACCTATGCCCTTTTGCAAAGCGTGGGCGTGGTGGATGATCATATGGACTATTGTTTTTGTAAGGCAAAAGGCTGATTAGAATAATTTTTGCACTTTTGGTGCTTTTAAATTTTGCATTTTCTCTTGAACTGTTGCGCCTTAGCGAATTTAAAGATCAAAACGTCTCAGGCTGGCTAGCTAGCGAGAAGCTTGATGGCGTGCGTGCCTACTGGGACGGAGAGAATTTACTCTCAAGGCAGGGCAAAAGGCTAAATGCACCGCAAAGTTTTACTAAAAATTTCCCTAAATTTGCACTTGATGGCGAGCTTTACGCAAAAGAGCTTAAATTTGAAGAAATTCAAGCGACCGTGATGGATAAGCTGCCAGATGAAAAGGCGTGGAGCAGGCTTAAATTTCACGTTTTTGACGTGCCAGAGGCAAATGGTGGCCTGCCTCGTAGGCTTGAAGTTTTGGCCAAATTTTTAAAAAATGAGCCAAATGACAATTTAATCATCATAAAACAGATAAAAGTGCGAGATAACGCCCAGTTTTTAAAATTTACAAAGGACATTATCGCAAAAGGTGGCGAGGGAGCAGTCGTGCGTGAGCCAAATGCGCCCTACGAGCGAAAACGAAGCAAAAATGCACTTAAATTTAAGAAATTTAAAGATGCCGAGTGCGAGGTGGTCTCCATAAACAAAGGCAGCGGTAAATACGCTAATCTTGCTGGCTCGCTCACATGCAAGGCGCTTGGCGGCAAAGATGATAGAGAAAAAGCTGGCGAGCCAAAAGAGGGCACTACCTTTAAAATAGGCTCAGGACTAAGCGACGAGCAACGCACAAATCCCCCAAAGATAGGCTCTATCATCACATATGAATTTCAAAATTTATCGTCTTATGGCAAGCCAAGATTTCCTATATTTTTAAGGGTCAGAGAGGATTAAATTTCGTTCGCGATCTCTTTTAACGCCCTAAAAGAGTCAAACTGCGCGTCCTCATCAAAAATGAAACTTTGAGCCATGATCTCATCGACTTCAAGTATGTTTTGAAACTCTAAAATTTGCTCTTTAACGCTTTGTTTTGAGCCTATGAAAGAGCACGCCATCATCTCTTCTGTGACGCTTCTTTCTCTGTTTTTTAGCTCTATTTGTCTAAAGTCGATCGGCCCAAAATGTGGAGCTTTGGCGCCTCTTTTGCAAGATGCAGCAAAGACCTCGTCGTTATCTTTTTTCGGTGGCTGTAAATACTCTTTTTCGCCAGTGACTACGTTTAAGAAAAACTGCGTTTGCGTGGTTGCTAAACTCTTTGCTAACTCGTCACTTTGGGCTATTATCACATTTGCTCCTGCGATGACATAAGGGGCAGAAAGAAACGCAGAGGGCTTGAAATTCTGACGATAAATTTCTACTGCTTTTTCTAGCGCACGTGGTGCAAAGTGCGACGCAAAGGCGTAAGGCAGACCAAACTCAGCCGCCACGTATGCGCTATATATGCTTGAGCCAAGTATGTAGATGGGCGGAATTTTGTCTACTTTTGGATAGGCTTTCACGGCTCTTTTGGCGTTAAAATAGTCCATTAGCTCGTTTATCTGCAGGTCAAATTCTATCTCTCTTGCGCCTCGTCTAAGCACGGCAGCTGTCTCTTGGTCAGTCCCTGGAGCTCTGCCTAGCCCAAGATCGACGCGGTTAGGAAATATCGTCTCAAGAGTGGCGTACTGCTCGGCGATGGAGTAGGGGCTGTGGTTTGGTAGCATCACGCCGCCAGAGCCCACGCGAAGGCTTTTGGTATGCTCTAAGATGTGCGCGATGATGAGCTGCGTGGCTGAGCTAGCTAAATTTTGCATGTTGTGATGCTCGGCAACCCAGTAGCGCTTTATGCCGATATCTTCGGCAAATTTAGCCAATCTAATGGCTGCGTCTATGGCGTCTTTTGCGTCACCGCCTTGTTTTATTGGTAGTAAATTTAAGATTGAGAGATTCATTTTTTATCCTTTTTTTGTAGATGAGAGATTATAAAGATTAAATTTAAAATAGATTGTAAGTCTATTTTAAATTTATAAAGGCAAAGACCTATCCATGCAGTCTTCAAGCAAAATTTAAAAACTAACCTTGCTTTACTTTTGCTTTACTCTATTTTTGATAAAATTACACACTTTTAATGAAAGGCTTAAACTTGAAAATTTTAGTAACAGGTGGAGCTGGATACATCGGCAGCCACGTAGTAAAAGCACTTTTAAAGCAAGGCAAAGATGAGATAACCATCATCGACAATCTCTGCAAGGGCTCACAAAAAGCACTTGAGGCACTCCAAAAAATAGGAAATTTCAAATTTATAAACGCAAATTTAGAGGATGATCTAAGCGAAATTTTCGCAAATGGCAAATTTGATGCGATCATCCATTTTGCAGCGTTTATTGAGGTCTTTGAGAGCATGAGCGAGCCGCTAAAATACTATCTAAACAACACCGCAAACGTCGCAAGAGTGCTAAGATACGCAAAAACTTACAATGTAAATAAATTTATATTTAGCTCAACTGCCGCAGTTTATGGCGAGCCAGACGTGGCAGAAGTAAGCGAAACAACGCCTACAAACCCGATAAATCCATACGGCAGAAGCAAGCTAATGAGCGAGCAGATCATCAAAGACTACGCCGCTTCAAATGAAAATTTCAAATTTGCGATTTTGCGCTATTTTAACGTCGCAGGCGCGGACGAAGAGGGGCTTATCGGTCAAAACTATCCAAACGCCACGCACCTTATCAAGGTGGCCGTGCAAACTGCCCTTGGCAAGCGCGATAGCATGGGTATCTTTGGCGATGACTACGCGACAAAAGATGGTACATGCGTTAGAGACTACATCCACGTTAGCGACCTAGCAGATGCCCATATAAGCGCACTTGAATACATCAGCCAAAGCGGCAGCGAAACTTTTAACGTGGGATATGGCAGGGGATTTAGCGTAAAAGAGGTGATCGAAACCGCAAAAAAGGTAAGTGGAGTAAATTTTAAAGTGCTAAATGCGCCAAGAAGGGACGGCGACCCGGCTATCCTTATCTCAAACGCAAGCAAACTGCGCTCGCTAACAAGCTGGAAGCCAAAAAGAGACGATCTAGCACTCATCATAAAAACTGCCCTTGAGTGGGAAAAGAGAATTTAAGGGAAAACATGAAAATAGCAGTAATTGGAACCGGATATGTTGGACTAGTAAGTGGTGCGTGTTTTGCTAAGATGGGCAACAGCGTGATCTGCGTCGATGTCGATAGCAAAAAGATCGAGGCGCTAAAAAACGGCGTCGTGCCGATATATGAGCCAGGACTTGCTGATATCGTGAGTGAGTGCTATAAAAATGGCTCGCTTAAATTTAGCACGCAGATAACCGAGGCGCTAGAGCATGCAGATGTGCTATTTATCGCAGTTGGCACGCCTATGGGCGCTGATGGACAGGCGGATTTAAAATATGTCCTCTCAGTTGCAAAATCTATCGGAGAAAATTTAAGCAAACCGCTAATAGTTGTCGATAAATCGACCGTTCCAGTGGGCACTGGAGCCAAGGTGCACGAGGTGATCGAGGCTGAGCTAAAAAAAAGAAACATAGATGTCAAATTTGAGGTCGTCTCAAACCCAGAGTTTTTAAAAGAGGGCGCGGCGGTTGAGGACTTTTTAAAGCCAGACCGCGTAGTTATCGGAGCTAGTAGCGAGTGGGGCTTTAGTGTGATGAGAGAGCTTTATGAGCCATTTATGAAAAATCACGACAGGCTTATCTGCATGGACGTAAAGTCAGCTGAGATGACAAAATACGCTGCAAATTCGATGCTAGCAACCAAGATAAGCTTTATAAACGAGATAGCAAATATCTGCGAACGTGTGGGAGCTGATGTAAATTTAGTAAGAAAAGGTATCGGTAGTGACTCAAGGATCGGATATAGCTTTATCTATCCAGGGTGCGGATATGGCGGCAGCTGCTTTCCAAAAGACGTTGAGGCGCTCATCTATACAGCTAGACAAAACGGCTTTGAACCAGAGCTTTTAAACGCGGTCGAGTCAAGAAATAAGGCTCAAAAAAGAGTTCTTTTTGATAAAATTTATAACTTCTTTGGCGGCGATCTAAAGGGCAAGACGATCGCACTTTGGGGACTTGCGTTTAAGCCAAATACCGATGATATGAGAGAGGCTAGCTCGCTAACTTTGATAAAGCTTTTAGACGAGGCTGGCGCAAAAGTGGTCGCTTACGATCCAAAAGCAAGCGAAGAAGCTAAAAAATATATGCCAAATTTAGATATAAAATATGCTAAAAATAAGTATGACGCTCTTAATGGCGCCGATGCTATGGTGCTTGTGACGGAGTGGAGTGAGTTTAGATCGCCTGATTTTATGGAGATCAAAGAGAGGCTAAAAAATGCTGTCATATTTGATGGACGCAACCAGTATAATGCTAAGTCTTTAGCCGAGCATGGCTTTAAATACTTCCAAATAGGCGTCAAAGCGTGAAGCAAATTTTATCTCTCATAGTTTTTTTGCTGCCTGTTATGCTTTTAGCTAGTGAAGCTTCAGATAAAAGCGAAGCAAATACGCAAGAGCAGGCTTTTGAGCTGCCTATCTCAAAGATGCCACATGATTATTTTAAATATGAAGTTGCATTTTTTAAAGAGGTGCAAACGGATTGCGAATTTGCTATGCTAGAGGGCGGACGTTTAGATAAAAAAGAGGATAAAAGCGGGATTTATTATGAATTTAGCGCAGATGATGAGCCACTTAAGCCTTGCAACGGCAAAAAGAAAAAGAGGCAAATTTATTATGAATTTACTCAAATTTTACCTGGCATTAGCCCCATTAAGATCGTAACTCCGCAAGGCGTGGGCGCAGAGATAAGAATTTATGAACGTGTGGAAACAATAAAACCAAAAATTTTAAAAAGGAAAGAGAAATGAAAATAGCAGTAGTAGGACTTGGATATGTGGGACTTCCACTAGCAGCAGCTTTTAGTGAAAAGTACGAAGTAGTCGGCTTTGACGTAAATGCAAAACGTATAGAAGAGCTTAAAAGTGGCTATGATAGAACGCTTGAGCTTAGCAACGAGCAGATGAAAAAAGCTATCGATAATGGCATGAAATTTAGCCTAAATTTAGACGACATCAGAAGTTGTAACTTCTTCATCGTAACCGTACCAACTCCGATAGATAAGAACAAACGCCCTGATCTAACCCCAGTGGTAAAAGCGACTGAGAGCGTGGCAAAAGTGCTTAAAAAAGGCGACATCGTTGTCTATGAAAGCACCGTTTATCCAGGCGTTACAGAAGAAATTTGCGTGCCACTTCTTGAAAAGAGTGGGCTTAAATTTAACAAAGACTTCTTCTGCGGCTACTCTCCAGAGCGCATAAATCCAGGCGATAAAGAGCACACTGTTACAAAGATCAAAAAGATCACAAGTGGCTCAACCCCAGAGATCGCTGACAAGGTCGATGAAATTTATCGCTCTATCATCACAGCTGGCACTCACAAAGCTTCAAGCATCAAAGTAGCAGAGGCTGCAAAGGTCATCGAAAACACTCAGCGTGACATCAACATCGCCTTTATAAACGAGCTCGCGATGCTCTTTGAAAAGCTTCACATCAACACTATAGACGTGCTTGAGGCCGCAGGTACTAAGTGGAATTTCTTAAATTTCCGCCCAGGTCTAGTTGGCGGTCACTGCATCGGCGTAGATCCATACTACCTAACTCACAAAGCTCAAGAGGTAGGCTACAATCCTGAAATGATCCTAGCAGGTCGCCGCATCAACGATGATATGGGCAGATACGCAGCCGATCAAGTGATAAAACTAATGATAAGAAAGGGTGTGCTTATCAACAAAGCGCGCGTGCTTGTTCTTGGTATGACATTTAAAGAAAACTGCCCAGATATAAGAAATTCTCGCGTTATAGACGTGGTTGATGAGCTAAAAGACTTTGGCTGCAAGGTCGATGTGACTGATCCTTGGGCTGATAGCGCTGAGGTAAAACATGAGTACGGCTTTGATCTAGTAAAAGAGTATAACCTAGACGACTACGACTGCATCGTGATCGCCGTAGCTCATAATGAATTTAAAAAGCTCAACCTAAAAGGCCACTTGGTTTATGATATAAAAAATATCTACCCAGAGGCTGACGCTAGGCTGTAAGGAATTTAGTGCACAAAGTAAGCGTAAATTGTAAAATTTTACTTATCTTTCTGGCTGCTTATCTGTTTGGATTTGCAGCTAGGATGCTTTGGGTATTGTGGGCAAAGGATATGCCAGAGTTTTACTTTAATGGCGAATTTATGCTTACGACAAATGACGCATACTATTACGCAGAGGGCGCTAGAGATATGCTTGCTGGCTTTCATCAGCAAAATGACTTTAGCCCCTTTAATCACCCAATCTCAACAATAGTTTTTTATATTTGCAAAATTTTACCTTTCAAGATAGAAAGCGTGATGTTTTATATGAGCGCGCTTTTAGCACCCCTTATCGCGCTTCCAGTTATCTTGATATCAAATGAGTTTAAAGCCCTAAAAGCTGGAGCTGTGGCGGCATTTATGAGCGTTATCTTGCCAGGCTATCTTGTAAGAACGTCACTTGGTTACTTTGATAGCGATATGCTAAATGTAACGTTTGCGCTTTTTATCATCTATCTTTTGATCAGACTTTTAAATGCAAATGAACAAAAATTTATCGTTTTGCCTGGAGTTTTTGTATCGCTTTATCTTTGGTGGTATCAAAGCTCTTATGCTCTTATTTTAAGCATCATTTTTGTCTTTTTTATCTACACGCTTGCTTTTATGCGAAGTAGGATAGAAAACTATCAAGCGATATTTTTTATGTTTATAAGTATCGTTAGTTTTAATATTTTTTCAAAAGATCCACTCATTGCAAATAAAATTTTGATTTTAAATTTAGCGGTCATTGCTTTATTTTACGCCATTTTTTGCAAATATAAAAAACTGCTTTCACCTAGAAATTTGAGCATTTTTCTAGCTATTATGCTAGCTATTTTTATCTATTTTGGCGGTTTTGATTTTATTATCTCAAAGATTGGCAGTTACGTTTTAAAAAGCAGCACAGAGGTTGCAAGTAAATTTCACTTTATAAGTGAATACACGCTAATTGATGAGGTAAAAAGCGCTAGCCCTTTATACTTTGTCTATTTCATGGCTGGAAATATCCTTATTTTACTAGCAGCAGCAATTGGTTATTTAGTGCTTTGTTTTAAATTTCGCCCATTTTTACTTAGTTTGCCACTGCTTGGACTTGGCACTTTATCGCTATTTGGCGGAGTTAGATTTGCTATGTATATAACGCCGCTTGTCGCACTTGGTTTTGGATATTTCTTGCACTTTTTTTTAAATTTATTTGACCTTAGAAATTCTCTTAAAAATTTATCCTTTTTTATCTTTGCAGCTGCTGCGCTTGCTCCAAATTTAGAGATCGCTTACTCTTATAGACCGCATACTTTGATCACGCATGAAGAAGCAACAGCGCTTGATCAGTTAAAAAAGGTAGCTAAGCGCGATGACTACGTGCTTTCGTGGTGGGATTATGGATATGCAGTAAGATACTTTGCTGATGTTAAGACGCTAAATGATCCTGGCAGGCAAGGCGGCGAGAACGGCTATTTTGTTAGTCTTGCTTTAAGAAAAGATGAGGCAACCTCGGCCAAGCTAGCTAGAGTAGTGAGCGAGTATGGCGACATATCGTTTGAGAAAAAAAGTAGAGTGCTAGAAGAAATTTTAAAAGATCACAACACAAGCGATCTAAACCTCTTTTTAAGCCAGCTTGAAAGCGCAAATTTTACTCTTCCAGCGGCAAAAAAAGAGGTTTTTTACTATCTTGTGCCAGATATGATAGATATCGCTCCAAACATATTTAGATATAGCTACATCGATGTTATGAGTGGCGAGCGGCCAAAAGAGGAGTTTTTTTACTACATTAGCCCTATAAATAGCGTTAGTGAAGCGGGCATAGATCTTGGAAATGGCTATATCTTGCCGCTAAAAGAGCCAAAATTTATCACTCAAAACGGTGAAAAAGTGGCGGTAAAGTCCTTTTATAAGATAAAAGGCTCTGGCAAAGAGCTACAAATAGATAAGAAAACTATCGACGAAAAGGCGAAAATCTCTGTTTTGTTTTTGGAGGACTATGCGCGTGTGGTTTTAGTTGATGAAAATGCCTTAAATTCAGCCCTTGTGCAGCTTTTTATATTTGAGCGAGCTGATGAGCGATACTTTGAGCCATTTGTCATCTCAAGTGGCGTAAAAATTTACAGGTTAAAAGTCTAATGCTAATCAATCTAATAAGCTCGATCGTCGTTTTTGTCGTATCAATGGGCATAAATTTCTTTCTTACGCCATTTATCTTAAAAAGCCTTGGCAATGAGGCATTTGGTTTTGTGGGGCTTAGTAACGCCATCGTTAGCTACGCAGCGGTCGTAAGTGTAGCCATAAACTCTGTCAGTGGGCGCTTTGTCGCTCATGCGTGGCACAAAAAAGATCTAAGCCTTGCAAACACCTACTACTCATCAGTGCTTGTCGTAAATATCTTTTTTTGCGCCGTTGTCGTGGTGCTTAGCTCTGTTTTTATACTAAATTTGCAAAGCTTTTTAAATGTCCCTGAAAATTTGCTCTTTGATGTGAGAATGACCCTTGTTTTTTACTTTATAAATTTCTGTGTTGGGCTATTTAACGGCGTTTTGACGGTTTGTGCTTTTGTGACAAACAAGCTCTATCTACTCTCCATCAGAAATGCCATCTCAAGCGCGATCCTAGCGATCCTCATCGTGGCACTCTTTTTCTTTTTTAAGCCATTTATCTCATACATCGCCATTTCAGCGCTAGTTGCTAGCCTTTTTGTCTTTTTTAGCACTATTTTTATGTCAGCTCGTATCACGCCGGAGCTAAAATTTAGCCTTAGTAAATTTGACTTTTCTAAGATCAAAGAGCTTCTAAGCTCTGGCATTTGGAACAGCTTTAATGCGCTAAACCGCATACTTTTAACAGGCATGGACCTATTTATCTGCAACATTTTCGTAAATGCAAACGCCACTGGACTTCTTTCAGTTGCAAAGGCCGCCCCTATCATACTTGAGAGCTTTGTAGCACAGCTTAGCGGTATCTTTGCGCCAAAATTTGTCGAGCTCTACTCTAAAAATTTGATCACGGACCTCATAAAAGAGGCTAAATTTTCGATGAAAGTGATCGCCTTTGTGATGAGCGCTCCAGCAGCGTTTTTTGTCGTTTTTGGGCTTGATTTTTACACGCTTTGGCTACCTTTTAAAAGCGCAGATGAGGTTAAATTTATCTACAACGTCTCGATGATCACGCTAGTGCCTATCGTATTTATAAGCTTTGTTTTTTCGCTTTTTAACCTTGATAGCGCGACAAACAAGCTTCGCCGACCAGCCATTGCCAACACTATCCTTGGCGTTAGCACGATCATAGTGCAGATCGCACTGCTTAAATTTAGTGACTACGGCGTTTATGGTATCGTCATCGTCGCAGCCGTTTTTTACAGCATAAGGATTCTTGGTTTTGACCTTATAAATGCAGCCTTAAATTTAGAGGTGAAACTCACCACATTTTATGGGGTTTATTTTAAAAATTTAGCCGTTTTTGCGCTTTGCGTGCTTGCGATGTTTGTCTGCAAGGACTTTGTGAGCTTAGATAACTGGCTAAAATTTGCTATCTTTGCTGCGATATACGCCAGCGCAGCTTATGTTTTGGGATATTTTTTGTTTTTTAATGCCTTCGAGCGAGGCATAGTCTGGCGTAAAATTTTAAAAAAATTTAAAAGGTCTTAAATGAATGAAATTTATCTGATCTCTTTGGCTAAAGATACCAAAAGGCGCGAGCTTTTAAAGCAGAAATTTAGCTCTTATGATAGCTTTAAGCTAATAGACGCAGTTGATGGCAGGGAGCTAAACGCGAGGGAGTACTATAAGATCATTTCGCCATCATTTAAAGCTTACGGCAAGGTTTTAAGCCCAGCAGAAGTTGGCTGTTCGCTCTCGCATGTGAAGGCTTATGAGGCATTTTTGGCAAGCGAGGCTAAATTTGCTCTCATCTTTGAAGACGACGTGATAGGAGATGATAATGCCATAAAAGAGGCATTTTTAGCAGCTAGCAAGATGCCAGAAAACAGCGTGCTAATATGCGGCATGCAAGATGGGCTAGAAGGCAGGTTTAGCGCCTTTGGCAAAAAGGTGGATAGTAGCCTAAGTAAGCCACTTTGGCAGGTCTCAAAGCACTCATTTTCAAGCATTTATAGAGCAGGGGCCTATGTGCTAACCAAAAAAAGCGCTAAAAATTTGCTTGAAATTCATAAACGTGCGCTTTGCACGACCGATGTTTGGGATTATTTGCTTGGCGTTAATGATATGCAGATGTATTTTTGCGACCTTTTTGCGCATCCAACTGATCTTAGTGGCTCAAACATCGAGGGCGAGCGCCTTGAGAGAGGATACAGCGCAAATTTAAAGGCCTATGTCAAGACAATTAAATTTATACTTTTTTCACGTCTTGAAAAGCTTCAAGGCTATGAGAGAATTTTTAAAAGGGGCTAAATGAGCGAGCCATTAATCAGTATCGTAACCGCGACTTACAAGCGTCCAGAGCTTTTAAAAAAAGCCATAAAAAGCGCTCTAGCTCAAAGCTATAAAAACCTAGAGATCATAGTCACTGACGACGGCGATGACGAGAGTGCGAGTGAAATTTGCAAGAGTTTTAACGATGCTAGGATCAAATTTGTAAAAAATAGCGCTCACAAAAAGAGCCCAAATGGCAACAAAAATAACGGCTTTGACAACGCAACAGGCGAGTTTGTCTGCTTACTTGACGATGACGACGAGCTTTTGCCAGAGGCGATTGCCCAGTGCTATGAAATTTTAAAAAGTGGCGAGTATTCGTGCGTTTTTGCAGACGCGATCTGCGAGAAAGATGGCGTGATGACCGAGGTCGTGGCTGGTAGAAGCCCGTATAGCAAGAGTGGGGCGATGAGCAAGGTTGATTATCATTGTGGGCGGATAAATGGCGAGTATTTTAAGCTTTTTTCGCGTGAATTTATAGATGATTTTAGGTTTGATGAGAGCAGTTTTGGCGGCGAAAATGAGCTTTATATCCGCTTTTTTGAAAAAAATGTCTTTTATCTTAAAAAGCCACTTTACATCTACCGCATCGCAAGAAGCGACAGTGCGACACTAAATGCTGGCAAGCACGCGCTAAATGTGGCAAACGCTTACATCAAAACAGCAAATTTACACTACGACATCGCTATCAAAAATGAGCCAAAATTTCTAGCTATGCAGTATAAAAATGCCGCTTACTACGCCAAAATAGCAGGCGAATATGGCCTTATGCTAAGGTGTATCTTTAAAAGTCTTAGCATTAAATTTAGTAAAGAAGCGTTTATTTTCTTACTGCTTAGCCCGCTTCCAAGTGGGCTTTTACCGGCACTTTCAAAGCTTAGGGTAAAGATAAAACAAAGGTTTGGCGTATGAAGATATTATTTGTCACATCAACGCTTAGAAGTGGCGGTGCAGAGCGAGTTTGCGCGGTGATCGCATCAAGATTTAGCATGGATCATGATGTAAGTCTTGTTAAATTTGACAAGGACGAGCCATTTTACGAGCTAGCAAGTGGCGTGAAGCTCATAAATTTAGGCGTTGGGGCTGATGAGCTTGGCTTGGTTGGAAATTTAAAAAAGAGAGTTTCAAAAGTGCTTGCCTTAAGAGCGCTCATAAGAGAGGGCAAATTTGACGCTGTGATATCATTTTTAGACGCCGTAAATATCTTGGTTCTCTTTAGCTCGGCTGGGCTAAAAACGCCTATAATCATAAGCGAGCACACAAACTATCTTGCACCAAAAAGGGCGATCTTTAAGGTGCTAAGACGCCTTAGTTATCCATTTGCAAATGCACTTAGTGTCTTAAGCGACGAGGATCTAGGACATTACTCTAAATTTTGCAAAAATGTGATGAAAATTTACAACCCACTCTTTGAAGAGGTGCGCAGTGAGAGCTTTGCTAAAGAAAATTTAGTCATCTTTGTTGGCAGGCTAAATAAGATAAAAAACTGTGAAATGTTTGTAAGAGTGGCTGCAAATTTAAAGCAAAGCGGCTATAAATTTGTCGTCGCTGGAGATGGCGGCGAGAGGGCAAATTTAGAAAATTTAGCTAAAAGTTTAGGCGCTGATGTAGAGTTTTTAGGCAATGTAAGCGACATCGCCTCACTTTATAAAAGGGCAAAGGTGCTGCTCTCTTGCTCAAATTTCGAGGGTCTTGGAAACACCTTGATAGAGGCGATAAACTATGACTGCGTGCGTGTTGCGACAAGAACTAGCGGGGCAAAAGAGCTTATAAAAGATGGTTTTGATGGCTTGCTTTGCGAGATAAATGACGCTGATCAGATGAGCGAAAAGCTTGCAAATTTGATCCAAGATGAGGCAAAAATGGGCGAATTTGTCAAAAACGCAAGAGTTAGACTTGATGAGTTTAGTGTGGAGCAAATTTATAAAAAATGGCTGGAGCTTTTAAGGCTTGGAGGCGTGAAGTGAAAATTCTTTTTGTAATCGCCGCACTTAGAAATGGCGGAGCCGAGCGCGTGCTAAACGTGCTTGCAAACGAGCTTTGCAAAGACAATGAGATCACTATCGCTCTTCTTGAAGAGGACCTTGGGCTTTATAAATTTAGTGAAAAGATAAAGATCATAAACCTTAGCGTCACTGGCTCAGGGCTTGCTTTAAAATTTAAAAAAATTCTCGCTCTTAGAGCGCTTTTTAAAGAGCAAAGGGCTGATCTGATAATGAGCTTTATCGACTGGACAAACGTCGCTTGCGTGCTGGCAAATGCTGGGCTAAAGAGCAAACTAATAGCAACTGAACACCACGAGCACAGCTACTTAAAAAGCAAAATCACAAGCGCTATGCGTGATATTAGCTACCGTTTTGTAGATGGCTTAAGCGTGCTAAGTAAAAGCGACTTCAACTACTATAAATTTGCCAAAAATCGCGAGGTCATCCACAATCCACTTTTTATCGATGTGCCTGAAATTTGCGAGAAGCAAAACGTTATATTGAGCGTGGCGAGGCTGGAGGCGGTAAAGAGCTATGATATCTATTTTGAGGCGCTTAGCAAGGTGGATAAGAGCTTGCTTGATGGCTGGGAGATAAAGATCGCAGGCAGTGGCAGGCAAGAAGCGCAACTGAAGCAAATGGCGTCAAATTTGGGGCTTAATGTCAAATTTTTAGGTCACATGAGCGATGTTAGTAAGCTTTATAGCGAGGCAAAAATTTTCACTCTTAGCTCACGAAGCGAGGGGCTTTCAAATGTGCTAATAGAATCAGGCGCTTTTGGTTGCGCTAGGCTAAGTAGCGACACCGTTGGCGCAAGAGAGCTTATAAATGACGGCACGGACGGGCTTATCTTTAAAAATGGCGATGCAAATGATCTAAAAGATAAGCTTGAGATGCTTTTAAAAGATGAAAATTTAAGGCAAAAACTAGCAAAAAACGCCAGCGAAAGTGCAAATTTATTTAGCAAAGAAAATATCATCAAACAGTGGCGAGAATTTATAAAAAAGGTTGTTAGCAAGTGAAAAAATTAGCCGTTTTTTTATACTCGATGGGACCTGGCGGGGCTGAGCGAAATGTGGCAAATTTACTGCCATTTTTGGTAAAACGTTATGAAGTTCATCTCATCTTAATGAGCAAGGTCATCGCTTACGAGATCCCAAGCGAGGTAAAAATCCACTTTATAGAAAATAGCGATCCTTACGAGAGTGGGCTAAAGAAGCTTGCAAGGCTCTTTTTAGCGATGCCAATGCTTGCCTTTAAGTATAAAAATCTTTGCCAAAGCTTAAACATCGACACGCAGTTTGTGCTGATGAACCGCCCATGCTACATAGCTGGGGTTGCTAGGATTTTAGGGCTAAAGGCTAGGCTGGTTATCAGCGAGCGAAGCTGTCCGTCGATCCTATATAAAGACGATCTAAGCGGCAGGGTTAATAAATTTTTACTCACTCATCTTTATAAAAAAGCTGATCTAATCCTCGCAAATGCAGCTGGCAACAAAGAGGATCTGGTGCGAAATTTTGGCATGAGCGCAGACAAAACAAAGGTGCTTTATAACGCCCTTGATCTAAAAACTATAAATTTGCTAAAAGATGAGCCGCTTGAGGATGGCTTTAAGCCATTTTTCATAAACATAGGCCGCCTTGATAGCGGTAAAAATCAAGCCATGCTAATAAAAATAATCGCTTTGATTAACGACCCTCGTGCTACGCTTGGCATCCTTGGCAAAGGGCCTTTAAAGGATGAGCTGCAAAATTTGATAGACAAATTTGGCGTGGGTGAGCGAGTAAAGCTTCTTGGCACTGATAAAAATCCTTTTAGGCATATAAAAAACGCCTCTTGCTTACTTTGTGCCTCGCGTTTTGAGGGCTTTTCAAACGTACTTTTGGAGGCACTAGCATGCGAGAAAACCATCATCTCAACCGAGCACAAGAGCGGTGCAAAGGAGCTTTTGGGCGATAGCGAGTTTGGCATCTTAGTGCCAGTTGATGACGAAAATGCGATGAAAGAGGCGATGATAAAGGTGCTTAACGAGCGTGAAATAAGGCAAAATTTTGAAAATGTTGCGTATAATCGGGCTAAATTTTTTGATAGTGAAAACATAGCGAGCAAGCTTATAAATTTTTTGGAAAATCCTAATGAATAGAAATTTATTTTTTAAAAATTACTCTTTATACCTTATGATATTTGCCGCAGTCATCTTTGGCATGGTTTGCAGGCTTTACTGGGTCTTTTGGGCGAGTGAGTATCCAGTCTTTTTTTGGAACAACGAGCTGATGATCAGCACAAACGATGGCTACGCATTTGCTGAGGGCGCAAGGGATATGCTAGCTGGCTTTCACCAAGAAAACGACCTTAGCTACTACGGCTATCCGCTCTCGACGCTTACTTACTGGATTGTGAAATTTCTAGGCGTCAAGCTTGAGACGGCGATGATTTATATGAGTGTATTTTTCTCGTCGCTCGTCGCTATACCTGTTATCTTGATCGCAAATGAATACAAAGCAAAAATGGCTGGCTTCATCGCTGCACTTCTTGCAGTGATCGCAAATAGCTACTACAACCGCACGATGGCTGGTTACTACGACACTGATATGCTCATCATTACTCTTAGCGTCTTTGTCGTTTGGGGGCTTATTAGAGTGCTTGAGAAAAAGGACGCAAAGAGCCTGATAATAGCACCTTTAAGCGTGCTTGTCTATATGTGGTGGTACTTAAGCGCCTTTTCGCTTATTAGCATTTTAACTGGGCTATTTTTACTTTACACGCTCATTTTTGATAGGAAAAATCCACTTTTTTACCTTGAAATTTCTCTGCTTTTACTTGCTATCTCAAACCTTGATCTAACTCTTAAATTTATCGCTGTAATCGCTATTTACGCACTTTGTCTATTTAAAAAAGAGATGATAAATTTAAAATTTGCTCTTGGCATTTTGGTTGGCGTATTTATAGTCTTTTGCGTTCGTGGCGGGTTAAATCCTATAATCTTTCAACTTAAATTTTACGTCTTTAGAGGCACGCCTGAAGTTGGCGGCATGAGCTTTCACTTTTTTAATGTCAATCAAACTATTCAAGAGTCAAGCGTGGTTGATTTTACGCTATTTTGCGAGAGGATCAGCGCAAATGTCATCACATTTTTGATCTCGCTTGCTGGCGTCGCTCTTTTTTGCTACAAGCACCGCTCATTTGCCGTCTCGCTTGGCATGCTCGCACTTGGCTTTTTAGCCTTTAAAAGCGGCCTTAGATTTACCATTTACGCCGTGCCTATAATGGCGCTTGGCTTTGGTTACTTAGTAGAGTTTGTGCTTGCAAATTTAAAGCTAAAAGGAGCCGTGCTAAATCTCATAAGAGCCTTCATAGCAGCTCTTGTGCTTGCTCCAGCGATCATTCATATCTATGGCTACAAGGCTGAACCAGTCTTTGTAAATAAAGAGGTTGAAATTTTAAATAAGCTAAAAAGCATCGCAGGACGCGAGGACTACGTGGTTGCGTGGTGGGACTATGGATATCCGATTAGATATTACAGTGATGTTAAGACGCTAATTGACGGCGGAAAGCACCTTGGACGTGAAAATTTTGCCGTGAGCTTTGCGCTTGGAAGCGACGAGATGAGCTCGGCAAATATGGCAAGGCTCGATGTAGAATACACTGAGCGAAATTTCAAAGAGCACTTTAATGGAAACTTGGCTCAAATTTTAAAAGATAGAAATTTAAGCGTTGATCAGTTTTTTAGCGAGATAAAAGAGGCAAATTTTAGCCTACCAGCAAAGAGCAGAGAGATATATTATTACCTGCCAGATAGGATGCTTAGCATTTTCCCGACTATTTTGCAGTTTAGCAAGATCGATCTAAAAAGTGGTAAAAATTTAAACAATGGACTTTTCATAACCACTAGAGCGATCTCGCAAAGCGAAAAGGGCATTAGGCTAAGTGGCGGATTTACTCTAACAAGTGATGTCACAAATTTGATCTATGATGGCAATGTCTTACCACTAAGATCTTTCATAGAGACCGACTACAACGAGGCTGGCAAGCTAAATGTAAAAGAGTATAAAAATAATGAAAGTTCAAACATTTCTGTCATTTTTATGAGAGACTATGGCAGGTTTATCATCCTTGATGAGAGCATTTTAAATAGCGCCTACATCCAGCTTTTCGTGCTTGAAAGATACGATCCTAAGGTCTTTGAGCCAGTCATACTTGATGGGGCGGCAAAAGTTTATAGGCTAAAGAGGTAGAGATGGCAAGGATAGGATTTTTAAGCCATGCTGATATGAGCATACACTTTTTTAGACGCCCTATAATGCAGGCTTTAAAAGATATGGGGCATGAGGTTTTTGCTATCGCTCCAAAAGGAAATTTCACTAATGAGCTTGCTAAAAGCTTTCACACCGTCACCTACGAGCTTGATAAGGCGAGCCTAAATCCGCTAACCGTGATAAATAACTCAAAAAAACTATCTCAAATTTTAGGCGAGCTAAATTTAGACCTGCTTCAAACTGGCGCTCACAAGTCAAATGTCTTTGGCACATTTGCTGCTAAAAATGCTGGCATAAAGCACGTGATAAATTTGGTTGAAGGCCTTGGTAGCTTTTATATCGATGATGATATTAAGACAAAGGCTGTGCGTTTTGTCATGGAGAGCCTTTATAAGCTATCTTTTGCAAAGGCTGATGCTTGCATCTTCGTAAATGACGCAGATCCAGACTATCTGATCTCTAGAAATTTGATAGATAAAAGCAAGGTGTACCGCATAAAAAGTGTCGGCGTGGATACTGCTAAATTTGACCCAGCTATCACGCAGGCAGCTGATCTTGGCGATAAAAAGGTGGTTCTCATGATCGCCAGAGCCATGTGGCATAAGGGTGTTCGTGAATTTTACGAGGCAGCAGAAATTTTAAATGGCTATAAAAACTGCGAATTTGTCTTTGTGGGCGAGGGCTTTGCTGGTAATAAATCAACCGCAGACGAGAGCTTTTTAAAAGGTGGCAAGGTGCGATATCTTGGTGCTAGAAACGACATACCACAGCTTTTAAAGGCTTCTTATCTGCTGGCACTTCCTAGCTATAAAGAGGGCTTTCCAAGAACGGTTTTAGAGGCGATGAGCATGGCTAAAGCAGTCATTGCAAGTGATGTGACAGGCTGTAATGAAGCTGTAAGAGAGGGCTACAACGGACTTTTATGCAAGGTAAAAGATGCAAGTGATCTCGCTAGTAAGATAAAAATTTTACTTGATGATGAGAAGCTTTGCACTAAACTTGGGCAAAATGGCAGAGACTGGGCAGTTAGTGAGTTTGACGAGAAACAAATCGCAAAAAGATATATAGAAATTTATAGGAAATTTATAGATGTATAGAAATTTTTTAAAGAGGGTGATTGATATTTTGGGAGCTTTGTTTTTGCTCATTTTAACATCGCCTATCATCATAGCAACGGCGATTTTTATCTATTTTAAGGTAAGCCGTGACATCATTTTTACGCAGGCAAGACCGGGGCTAAATGAGAAAATTTTTAAAATTTATAAATTTAAGACGATGAGTGACGAGCGTGACGCAAATGGCGAGCTCTTGCCAGATGAGCAGCGTCTTGGCAAATTTGGCAAGCTGATCCGCTCTCTTAGCCTCGATGAGCTGCCACAGCTTTTTAACGTGCTAAAGGGCGATATGAGTTTTATCGGACCAAGGCCGCTTTTGGTCGAGTACCTACCCATCTATAACGAAACGCAAAAGCACCGCCACGACGTGCGCCCTGGTATCACGGGCCTAGCGCAGGTAAATGGCAGAAATGCCATAAGCTGGGAGAAAAAATTTGAATACGACGTCTATTACGCTAAAAATTTAAGCTTTATGCTTGATGTAAAGATCGCTTTACAGACCATCGAAAAAGTGCTAAAACGAAGTGGTGTCAGCAAAGAGGGGCAGGCGACGACGGAGAAATTTAATGGCAAAAACTAAGAAAATTTACATCTACGGAGCGAGTGGGCATGGGCTTGTGATCGCTGACATCGCTAGAGATAATGGCTATGATGAGATAGCTTTTTTAGACGATGCTAGCGAGCGTAAATTTAGCCCAGAGCTTGAAAAAGCTGACATCATAATAGCCATAGGTGATAATAAAACAAGGCAAAAGATCAGCCAAAAGGTGGAGGCTGCTGGCTTTGAGATAGTAAATTTGATCCATAAAAGTGCGGTCGTGAGCAAAAGCGCCGTGATAGAAAAGGGCGTAGTGGTCATGCCAAATGCCGTGATAAACGCAAAAGCTTGCATAAAAGAGGGCGCTATCATAAACTCTGGCGCAGTGATAGAGCATGAGTGCGTGATAGGCAAATTTGCTCACATCAGCCCAAATGCAGCCCTTGCTGGAAATGTGAGCGTGGGCGAATTTACGCACGTTGGCATTGGCTCAAGTGTCATTCAAGGCATAAGCATCGGTAAAAACTGCATTATCGGCGCTGGAAGCGTGGTCATTAGAGATATAAAAGATGGCGTAAAGGCGTATGGCGTGCCTGCATGCGAGCGTGCTAAGATATAAATTTAAAAATAAGTGCTAAAATCGCCAAAAAATCACGAAAGGTATGAAGGTATGAAAATGGATAGGGTTTTTTTATCTCCACCAAATATGAGTGGAAAAGAGCAGGAATATATAAAAAAAGTTTTTGAAAGCAACTACATAGCGCCACTTGGTGAATATGTCAATAAATTTGAAGATAGCATAAAGGCTTACACTGGCGCCAAAGATGCACTTGCACTATGCGCTGGAACTGCGGCACTCCACCTAGCACTTCGCGTCCTTGGTGTAAAAGAGGGCGATCTTGTGCTAGCTTCTAGCTTTACTTTCATGGCTTCGGTCTCGCCGATACTTTATGAAAGGGCAACTCCAGTCTTTATAGATAGCGACGAGAGCTGGAATTTAAGCCCAGAACTACTTAAAAAAGCGATATCAAATTTACCTAAAAAGCCAAAAGCGCTAGTCGTCACTCATCTTTATGGACAAGCTTCAAAGATGAAAGAAATTTGCGAAATTTGCCAAAACGAGGGCATCGCTTTGGTCGAAGATGCAGCTGAAGCACTTGGTGGATTTTACGGTGGCAAGGCACTTGGCACATTTGGCGTGATGGGTGGATATAGCTTTAATGGCAACAAGATCATCACCACTTCAGGTGGCGGCATGCTAGTTGGAGATAGCGAATTTGTAGAAAAAGCTAGATTTTACAGCACGCAAGCAAGAGAGCCTTTGCTTCACTATGAGCATAAAGACTACGGCTACAACTATCGCTTAAGCAACGTCCTAGGCGCTATTGGCGTGGCTCAGATGGAGGTTTTAGAAAAGAGAGTCGAGCAAAAGAGAAAAGTCTTTGATATTTATGAAAAAGAGCTTGGCGACGTTTTAGAATTTATGCCAGAGCTAGCAAATTCTCGTGGTAACAGATGGCTCACAACTGGTGTTTTTGCTAAAAAAGATGCACATTTAAAGGTTATAAAAGCCTTAGCTGATGAGAACATCGAGAGCCGCCCACTTTGGAAGCCTATGCACTTGCAGCCTGTCTTTAAAGGTGCGTTAAGCTTTGTCGATGGATATAGCCAAGATCTATTTTCAAGAGGAATTTGCTTGCCAAGTGGCAGCGATATGAGCGAGCAGACACAAGAAAGAGTGATAAAAATAGTCAAGGATAATGCGTAAATGTTTCATGCAACGAAGTTAAAAAGGCTCGTATTTTTCCTTCTTGGCGATGTTTTTATATTTGTTTTTTCGATATATGCGGCTTATCTTTTAAGATTTAACGCCGACATCCCAGACATCTACGTGCAAGGGCTTTTTGTAACGGCTGGATTTTTGATCGTATTTAAGCTCTTTTTTATGTGGATGTTTAAAATTTACAAGGTGCCGTGGAGATTTTTTGGCTTAAATGAAGCACGTAAAATTTTCCTAGCTCACGTTTGCGCGGCGATCTTATTTACGATCGTGTTTTTCATCATACAAGATTTTTTAAATCCTTACCCAAGAAGCGTTATCTTTATCGATCTTCTCATCTCATGCCTACTTATCGGGCTTTTGAGAATTTCAAAGCGTATGGTGCTTGACTTTTCAAACAGACCTCACAAAGGCGAGCCTTGTATCGTTATAGGCGCGACCTCAAAGGCGCTTCACGTCTTACGTGGCTTAAAGCAGGGCTATCTTGACTACTACGCAGTTGGCGTGGTAGATGGTAGAAGCGATCTTGTTGGCACATATTGCGATGGATTTTTAGTTCAAGATAAAAAAGATATACCAAGCCTTATAAAAGACTACGACGCAAAGACTGCTATCATCGCACTAGCACTTGATCAAGACGAGCTTCAAGCTTTAGTTGATGAGCTAACTGGATATGGCATAAGAGATATGAAGCTCTTTTCGCTTATCGAAAATGAGCCGATCAAAGATATCTCGATCGAAGATTTGCTTGCTAGAAAGCCAAAAGACCTTAATCCAGAAGCCATTTCAAATTTCTTAAAAGACAAAAAAGTGCTTGTCACTGGAGCTGGCGGTAGTATAGGAAGCGAAATTTGTAAGCAGTGCTTGAAATATGGCGTAAGCGAGCTTATAATGGTTGAACACAGCGAGTTTAACCTTTATAAAATAGGTGAAGATACAAGAGATAAAAGAACTGTTAGCAAGCTTGTAAATATCACAAATTTAAAAGACTTTGAAGAGGTTTTTGAAGAATTTAGACCAGAGATCGTCATCCACGCTGCGGCCTACAAGCACGTGCCACTTTGCGAGCTAAATCCTCGCTCAGCAGTTGAAAACAACATCCTTGGCACAAAAAATGCAGTCGATCTTTCTAAAAAATACGGTGCTAAGAAATTTGTCATGATCTCATCAGACAAGGCTGTGCGCCCAACAAACATAATGGGCACAACTAAGCGTGTTTGTGAGCTTTACGCATTAAATTCAAACGAAGCAGGTGTGTGCGAGATAGTTTGTGTGCGCTTTGGTAACGTCCTTGGCTCAAGTGGCTCAGTCATACCTAAATTTAAGGCACAGATCGCTGCAAATAAGCCACTAAGCGTCACTCACCCAGAGATCACAAGATACTTTATGCTTACGTCTGAAGCGTGCCAGCTAGTCCTTCAAGCAGCCTCTATCGCAAAAGGTGGAGAGCTTTTCGTGCTTGATATGGGCGAGCCTGTTAAGATCGTCAATCTTGCTAAAAAGATGCTTCTGCTTTCAAATAAAGAGCATTTAGGTATCGAATTTGTAGGGCTTAGACCTGGCGAGAAGCTTTATGAAGAGCTACTTATCAACAAAGATGACGTTCAAACTAAGTATGAGTCGATCTTTGTGACACACTCGCAGCCTTATGATCTGACCCTTTTAAATTCACAGATAAATGGGCTTTTGCAGCTTGAAGATGACGAGGTGGCACCTGCTCTTAAGGTGATCGTGCCAGAGTTTAATCATGCATTAAATTTAAAAGGCTAATTTTGGTTATAAAAGATATTAAGAGATTTAGCGACACGAGATACAAGGCAAGGGCGTATATCTGCTATTTATTTAGTAGAAATTTGCCAAACAGACTGCCTGGAGTGTGCTTAGAAAACATAAAAGCTGGCTTTGATAAGATCAGCCACGAGATAGAAAATTTTGACGCACTATACATCTTAGATGAAAATGGCATACAAATCGAAGACTCGATCAGCCTAAATGAAAAGTATAAAATCCCAAAAGGTGAAAACCGCGCAAACAAGGCATACTACTACACCGCCGTGCGCGAGAAAAGGTGCGTTTTAAGCGATCCATATCCATCAAGTCTAAATGGAGGTTTGTGCGTCACAGCAAGCGTGCCTATCTATAATGAAAAAAATGAGCTTAAATTTATCGCTTGCATCGATATAAGCCTAGAAAATATCCTAAATATGGTCGATAGCGGCTTTGTCGAGGAGCATTTTGGTAGATTTTTAAAGACAGTCTATGCACTCTTTTGTGCATCGCTTTTTATGATCTGCGCATTTTTATTTTGGCACGGCGTAAAGAGCTTTATCTCAAAGAGTATCGAGCATATAAATGTCGAAGAAATTTTTGAATCAACCATCATTTTAACGCTGGCTCTTGCCATTTTTGACCTTGTTAAGACGATATTTGAAGAAGAGGTTTTAGGTAAAAATCACGAAGAAAATAGCGTTATTTATAAGACGATGGTGAGATTTATCGGCTCTATCATCATCGCACTTGCGATCGAGGCGCTCATGCTAGTCTTTAAATTTGCTATCACTGCACCTGAAAATATCATAAACGCTATCTATCTAATAGGCGGTGTGGCGATGCTAATGGCAGCACTTAGCTTTTATCTCTTTAGCGTAAAAAGACAAGAGAACAGATGATTGCTGTTATTGATTATGGCGCTGGAAACATCAAAAGCGTGATAAATGCTTTTAAATTTCTTGGACATGAGTGCGTTTTACTAAGCGAACCCAAGAGCTTAAAAGAGCACTCTCACATCGTTTTACCAGGTGTTGGGGCATTTGGTGAGGCGATGAAAAAGCTCAAATTTAATGGCATGGATGAAGCGATAAAAGAGGCTGTAAAAAATGGAAAAGCCTTTATAGGAATTTGCCTTGGTATGCAGCTTTTATTTGAAAAAAGCTTTGAATTTGGCGAGCATGAGGGGCTTTCTCTTTTGCCAGGAGAGGTTGTTAAATTTGATGAAGCTAAATTTGATAAGTCACTAAAGATCCCACATGTTGGCTGGAACACGCTTAGCTTTAAACAAAATAGCCCTTTAAGATTAGGATTAAAAGAGCTTGAGTATTTATACTTTGTGCATAGCTACCACGTGGTTTGTGATGATAAATTTGCACTTGCAAAGACAACTTATGGCTATGAATTTACAAGTGCGGTTCAACATGAAAATCTCTTTGGTTTTCAGCCTCATCCAGAAAAAAGTCACGAGGTTGGGCTTAAAATTTTAGAAAATTTTGCGAGGTTGTGATGGAAATTTTCCCAGCGATAGACCTAAAAGAAGGGCAGGCAGTTAGGCTTAGTAAAGGGCTCATGCAAAGCGCTAAAATTTATAGCAGTGAGCCAAGTGAGCTTGCTAAGAGGTTTGAAGATTACGGCGCAAAATGGCTGCATGTGGTCGATCTTGACGGAGCATTTGCAGGAGAAGCTATAAATTTTAAGACGATAGAAAAGATAGTAAAAGCTACAAATTTAAAGGTGCAAGTGGGTGGCGGCATAAGGGATGAAGAGCGTATAAAGCGTTATTTGGACCTTGGAGTTAGCAGAGTGATCCTTGGCTCAGTTGCGCTTCGTGATCCAGAATTTACAGCAAAAATGGCTGGAATTTACAGAGTCGTAGTTGGCATAGATGCCAAAGATGGCTATGTGGCAGTGCAAGGCTGGGGCGAGGTTTCAAACATAAAAGCAGTCGATCTTGCAAAAAAATTTGCAGATGTGGGTGTAGAAGCTGTGATTTGCACCGATATTAACAAAGATGGAATGCTTGGCGGAGTTAATGTTGATTTTAGCTTGCAAATAGCTAGAAGCAGCAAGCTTGAGACCATAGCAAGTGGTGGTGTGAGCGATATAAACGACATTTTGGCACTTAAAGAGACAAAAGAGATAGCTGGCGTGATCGTTGGTAAAGCTTACTATGAGGGACGACTTGATTTGAAAGATGCTTTCAAACAAGTTGGCTAGCGTTAAAGCTTTTATAAATTTTAATTAGCTAGAATAGGGCAATTTTTACTAAAAGGATATTATGTGAAGATTTTGGTTGTAGATGACAGCTCAACAATGAGAAGGATCATAAAAAATACTTTGCAAAGGTTAGGACATCAAGAAATTCTCGAGGCTGAGCACGGGCTTGAAGCTTGGAATATCTTGACACAAAACGAGGGTATTGAGGTTCTTATTACTGACTGGAACATGCCTGAGATGAACGGTCTTGAGCTTGTTAAAAAGGTAAGAGCTGAGCAAAAATATGTTGATATGCCTATCATAATGGTAACAACAGAGGGCGGAAAAGCCGAGGTTATAACAGCTTTAAAAGCAGGTGTTAATAACTACATCGTTAAACCTTTTACGCCACAAGTTTTAAAAGAGAAGCTTGAAGACGTTCTTGGTTAATGAAAGATAAATTTTACGAATTAAGCATCAAAACATCAAATTTTTATGATGAAATTTTAGAGTTAGTTTTTTCTTTTGGGGTCACCTGTGTAGAAGAGCTAGATCATGAGATCATCATCAGGGAAGAGTATGATCTAAAAGATATAGCTTGGGGTGTCGAAGAGTATGCAAAAGGGCTCTCTAGCGTTCGTAAAATTTCAAATGATTTAAAAATTTCTCTTAATTTAAAAGAAAATAAGGACTGGCTAGGCGAATATAAAAAGGCGGTTAAGCCTATTTTGGTTGATAAAATTTATATTAGACCTAGCTGGGAAGAGCCACTTAGCGGCGTAACAAATATCATAATCGACCCAGCTCTAGCCTTTGGCTCAGGGCACCATGAAAGCACAAATTCTTGCTTGCAACTTTTACAAAAATATGCAAAAAGTGGCGATACCGCTTTAGATGTGGGATGCGGAAGTGGGATATTAAGTATTGCATTAGCAAAGCTTGGCTGCAAGGTCGATGCCTGCGATACAGACGAGCAGGCCAAGCAAAGCTCGCTAAGTAATGCCCAGCTAAATGAGGTTAAATTTAATAAAATTTGGACAGGATCTATTGCAAATTTAGAGCAAAAATATGATATCGTCGTAGCAAATATCATTGCTGATGTCATTTTTATGCTCTCAAATGACTTGAAAAAATCGCTTAAAAAAGGCGGCTATTTAGTATTGTCAGGAATTTT